>JAYTVX010000326.1:0-4046 GCA_043743775.1 Bacteroidales bacterium
TGATGCAGCTGCACTACTTTATGGTCGCGGAGGAAAATCACAATATCAATCTCTTTGCGACCTATCATCTCGGTGATTTGGTTGTATCCACCTGAAACTCCTGGGCTAAGATGCTTGCATTTCAACCCCTGCGACTCGATAAATTCAGCAGTTCGGCCTGTAGCAAGCAGGTTAACTCCTGGTAACCATTCGATATGTTCTTGTAGAAAACGAACTAATTCTGGTTTTTTAGCATCGTGTGCTATAACTGCAATATTCTTCATTTTTAAAATTTTCTGATTTTATAAGAATTCTAAACTTTAAAAATCGCCAACGGTTTCAGGGAGTTGAGCCATTGCACGAGCAAACTCATCATCGCTTGGAGCTTTCCCATGCCATTTATGGGTTCCCATCATAAAATCAACACCCATACCCATCTCTGTTTTCATAATAATGACAACAGGTTTTCCTTTGCCAGTTCTCGATTTTGCTTCAGCAAAACCTTTCACTACATCTTCCATCAAATTCCCGTTCATCTCAACTACATCCCAGCCAAAAGCTAACCATTTAGCTTTAAGATCCCCCAGAGATAGAACTTCATCCACCGGTCCATCGATCTGCTTGCCATTATAGTCAACAGTTGAAATGAGGTTGTCAATTTTTTTTGCTGCTGCAAACATCATGGCCTCCCAGACCTGACCTTCCTGAAGTTCTCCATCACCATGCAGGGTGTATACAAGATACTTGTCGCCATTTAGTTTCTTAGCGATTGCAGCTCCGCAGGCTACCGATAATCCTTGGCCTAAAGAACCTGAGGCAATCCTGATACCGGGAAGATGCTCTGCTGTTGTTGGGTGTCCCTGTAAACGGGTATTTAGTATACGAAAAGTACTTAGCTCGCTTATATCGAAGAAGCCCCTACGGGCTAAAGTGCTATACCAAACCGCCGAAAGATGTCCATTGGAAAGGAAAAAAAGATCTTCACCTTTTCCATCCATGGTAAATTTAGCAGGATTGATACGCAACGTATCAAAATAGAGTGCAGTAAAAAAATCAGCACAACCAAGCGAACCCCCTGGGTGACCGCTTGCAGGTTTGTGTATCATACGAATTACATCTCGTCGAACTTGAGCCGCAATTGACTTTAACTCTTGAATGTCAGCCATTTAAATCTGTTTATAGATTAAAAAAATCAACAAAAAATCCAATTTGCAAATGTAGTTGTAAATCTATTACAATATCATTTGTCGATAAATAAAATGGATAAGTAAGCGAAATGAAAAGTTTTTAGCTACAATCTGAAGGGGGAAAATCAATTTTCAAAAAAATTTTAGAAATTTCGTCTACCTTTGTACCCAAATTAACTATTAGAGCAATGGGGTTACAGTGTGGAATTATTGGCATTACAAACGTTGGAAAAACAACAATTTTCAACTGCATGTCGAGTACAAAGGCGCAAGCAAGCAACTTTGCATTCAGCTCAAACAAATCGAATATCAGCATAATTAACGTTCCCGATAGTAGGCTTGATGTACTGCAGAAATTTCAACCAACGGAAAAATCTGTTCATACAACCGTTGAGATTGTTGATATTCCTGGATTGGCAAAAGGCGCGAACAAAGGCGAAGGTATGGGGAATAGTTTTCTGAGCGATATCCGAAACTGTGATGCGCTGATTCATGTTCTCCGTTGTTTTGATGATGAGAACCTACCTCACGTCGATGGCTCTGTTGACCCAATAAGGGATATTGAAAATATTAACTTTGAGCTACAGGTTAAAGATCTTGAGTCGGTTGAAAAAAAGATTCAACGATTTGAAAAACTTCTTAAAGCTGGCGATAAGGATGCAAAGCGCGGGATTGAAGTGCTGAAAATATATAAAGATCATTTAGAATCATTTCAAAGCGCAAGAACGGCTGAAGTTGAAGAGAGCGATAAAAGGTTCATTGCCGATCTGTCCCTCCTCTCTACAAAACCTGTTATTTATGTTTGCAATGTTGATGAAGCGTCTGCCGTAAATGGTAACAAGTATGTCGAAAAAGTAAAGGAACTTCTAGAAAACGAGAACACAGAAATACTGATTATTGCCGGAAAAGTTGAAGCGGATATCGCTGAACTCGAAAGCGAAGAGGATCGCTCGGTGTTTCTCAAAGACGTTGGACTCAGCGAACCTGGGGTGAACAAACTAATCCGCGCCGCTTACACCTTGCTAAATCTTGAAACCTTCTTTACAATTGGTCAAAAGGAGAACAGAGCATGGACAATTAAAAAGGGTATGACCGCACCTCAAGCTGCAGGTGTTATCCATAGCGACCTTGAACGGGGTTTTATCCGTGCCGAAGTTATAAAATACAATGACTTTATTACCCTTGGTTCGGAACATGCATGTAAGGAGAAAGGGAAACTCCACATTGAGGGAAAAACCTATATTGTTGATGATGGGGATATTCTTCATATCCGTTTCAACGTATAATATAAATCCATATTATTGTTTATTGTAGATCTGACAGGTTTTAAAAACCTGTCAGGTCTTTTTTATTATATTTACCTCATATTTTGCCTTACTTCATCAAATAACAATAGTATGAAACGATATCGTATTCTTCTGTTGGTTCTCATCACCATCATATCCTGCAAGCAGATTGATAACCCTAAGGTTGAATTCCTGAAATGGGTACAAAAAGGAACTATTACCGATAAAGTTATTTGCAAAAGTGATCCCAACCAGAGCTACTGCATATACCTCCCAACAAATTATGACGTAAATAAAACCTATCCCACGATCTACGCATTCGATCCCCACGGTAAAGGACGAATTCCAGTTACGTTAATGAGGAGCATCACCGAGAAACTAGGGTATATAGTCGTCGGATCAAACAATTCCAGGAATGGTCTTCGATCCGAGGAGATTAACACTATCATTAATAGCCTATTCACCGACTCGCAACAGAAACTTGCAATTGATTCACATAGAATATACCTCTTGGGCTTTTCAGGTGGAGCAAGGATTGCATGTATGATTGCACAAGGTCCAATGGAAATAAAAGGGGTAATTGCCTGCTCAGCAGGATCTCAGCCAAATAGGAATCCTTTGGGATTTCACTTTATCAGTATTGCTGGAACACAGGATATGAACTACCTTGAAATGAGACATCTCAATATCTTTTTAGATTCAATTCAATTTCCCAATCAGTTTATTACTTTCAAGGGGAAACACGAATGGCCCAAAGAACCGATAATCTCAGAGGCAATTACAATGCTTGAGTTGTATGATATGAAGGATTCTTTAATCCCCATGAACGGTAAGATCATCGATGAGTATTTATCCAGAAATCAAAACAGAATATCATCCTTAAAGGAAACCAATGACCCTGACAGTCTAAATTTGGCTTATTCTATTGCAAATAGGACCTACCAAACTCTTCACGGGTTAGTAAATGTTGAAAGCATTAAATCGACGATTGATGAATTGAGTCAAAACCCAACCTTTAAACAATACCTAAAAAAGATAGCAAGGCTTGAATATTATGAATTTCAGCAGCAAAAGGAATTTACTTCTGCATTTGGGCTAAAATCTGAAGCATGGTGGAATACTGAGATTAAGCAATTGAATGATGAAAAGATCGGTTTAAAAGGTGATGTTGCTAAACGATTACTGGGCTATATAAGCCTTAGTTGCTATGGCTATGTTAATGGGGCATTGTATTATCAGGATTGGAAAGCAGCAAAGAACTTCACTTCGATTTACTTAAAGGTCGACCCAGAGATCCCTGAAAGCTGGTACGCTTTAGCATGTTTACAGGCAAATACGGGTAAACCTGATGATGCTATCGAATCGTTGAAAAAAGCAATTAAATTTGGTTTTTCTGATTTCTCGAAGATTCAAAACGATCAGCTTTTAAGGACACTACATGGACTTTCGGAGTTCGATAGAATAACAAAAAAGTAATCACCCACTGTAAACTAACAGTGTTTTGGAGAGATTATAATTAATCTTAGCCCTTAAACTCTTCGCGTTTTAAAATAGCTATCGTACTTTTCCGCTGCGCTGCCGTATTTTTCGTATT
>JAYTVX010000327.1:0-20166 GCA_043743775.1 Bacteroidales bacterium
TAACCTAATGCTCCTATTTGTAATTCTTCTAAATTCGTTTGGATCATCTCCTTCAAATACCTCGAAACAGAGGGATCTCCAATGGATACTTCGCCAAGCACCTCTTTAATTTCTAGAGTGTTAAAGGTGTATAAGTTACCATTTTTTTTGTGTTTGTAGATAAAATCTACCGATGGATTTCCCGAAACGGTTAATGCTATTACACCTGCTAAATCTCCTAAGGGTAAACAATCAACATTTGATGGCTTAAAGGTGGCAATTAGGGTCGTTCCTTCTCCTAGCATGGAGGTTAAGGTTAAAGTTCCTCCTGTACGTTCGGCATTCTGTTTGAGTAAAGGTATTCCTAGTCCAACCTTGCGGGTTGTCCTTGTGGTTGTATAGGGATCGGTAACTGACTCCGCCAACTCCTTACTCATTCCCTTCCCATTGTCTGTTATGGTTATCGTCAACCGATCATCTTTATCGTTTTCATCGATAGATAGCTCCACTAAACTAGCATTGGCGGCTGTAGAGTTTTGAATAATATCTAGTATATGTAACGATATATCTCTCATGATAATATGATCTCCCTGTCGTCAATTCCAAGTATTGCCATCCTAAGTTCATTCCAGCTGAGATTATCCATTTTTAAGAAGGTATTGGAAGTACCTATTTGATCAAGCATGTGAGCATCCGACGACTTTATAAATCGAGCATTCTTGATGTACGAAAAATCTTTTCGCGCTTTATCAATCGAGGTATCCTTCGATATCTCGAGTGCATCATAATTTAGATCTTTTGGGATAAAGCCAAGTTGGCTCACTAAGCTGTACTTTAAACGATCAATATGAGCCGGGATGAATAGCCCATCAAGCTGATGAACCTTTTTCTCTATATCATCAATCCCTACATTTAGCCCCGATATTAAAAGGGTTTCAATCTCATCCAAAATCTCTTCGTTTTCATTCACAACCACTTGATGACCAAAAAAATCCGGATTATTCTTGATATCAGGAAGGTTTTGATC
Source organism: Bacteroidales bacterium (assembly GCA_043743775.1). Classification (GTDB taxonomy): domain Bacteria; phylum Bacteroidota; class Bacteroidia; order Bacteroidales; family Tenuifilaceae; genus UBA8529. The sequence goes on from JAYTVX010000327.1 coordinate 1,007, forward strand.
AATAAATTCTTGAAATTGAATTCTTTGATTATCATTTTCAAATAGACAAAGGCAATGTACCTCCTCTTTTGTGGTGACCTCTGCCCCATAGACAACCATTATACCTCTTTTTTCTGCTAACCTTCTAGTAACAGGTCCATGATGAGTACTATTATGGTCGGTTATACCCATTACATTCAATCCGATGGATGCAGCACGGTCAACTATTTTGACAGGGCTCATACTCAAATCACCACAGGGTGAAAGTACAGTATGAATATGCATATCGGCTCGAAAATTATTCATTACCCTTTTATCAGGTTAAAGAGTAAACCAGCTATTTCAAAGGTTTCTTTTTCTGTTCCAAGGATAGGAATTCCCTCCTCGTTACTTTGCGCCATTGTATCAGCCTCTGGTTTATATCCCTTAACCAAAACAATTGCAGCTAGCTCTTTGAGCGAGGCTATAGCGATCACATTCTTATGGGTTTGTAACGTTGTCCAGATATCCCCAGAATCAGCATGTCCCATTACATCACTTAACAAATCGGAGGTATAGCCACCATTTACTTCCCTGTCTAGGCCTTTGCTTCCTGAATAAACCTCAAGGTTTAATTTATCAACTATTTCTGAGACCTTCATATATTATGTTTTAATGCTTTATTCCTATTTTTTAATATTTAAATCAGTCAGATGATTTCTAATGGTACCATTTTGAAGGGTCTATCTTATTGCAATTCTTTTCGAATCTATCCTTTCCCCAAATTTTCTCCATAATTCTGAATGAATGATCGGGGTGTAGTTTTCGGGTTTGCTCCATTGTTTTTTGTAGAAATATGCAATGGGAAATAGCTGCTGTGCCTTGAACGATATCTTCGGCTAATGCTTGACAAGATGGTGCACCGCAGCTGCCACAATCTATCCCTGGGAGAAAACACATCAAGCGATTGGAGCGCTCCATCTTTTTCATCGCTTTAATCATGTCCTCATCCAATTTCATCATCGATCGTGGTTTAATCTCGTCAATACCCATTCTTGCCGTTAAAAAATTTTTGTAGTCAAGAATTCGGTTACCGCTATTTTTTGCATCAATATTCTTTGACTCTTCGGCTCTTTTATGAAGGCGTTCAACGGTTAAGAAACGATTCCCCGTTGTTAATACGCCTCCAGCACAGCTTTCGTCACAGGCTCTAAGTTCAAGGAAATCAATATCGGAGATATCCTCGTTCTCTAGTTTCTCAAGAAATTCAATTACATTATTAACACCATCAATGGCAAGGCTGCGTCCTTTGATTTGACTCGCTTCACCGTTTGTCAGGCTCCATATAAGGCTTTTACCCGTTAAGCAATCTTTGTTGATCTTGATTTCTTTTTCATATTCACTTAATCCAACCAGTGATTTTAATACCTTGTTGTAGATTAGATTCATATTTAGTACACCTGAAACCTCTGATTTATCCTCACCTACAGGACTTTTAACTGCAGCAATTTTTGCGGCACAGGGGGTGATGTAGAATATTCCAATCTGATCATCACTAATCCCTTGCTCCTGAAGCCTCTTTTTTATAAAAATAGAGGTGATATCTAGCGGGGGCTTTATAAGCATCAGATTTTCAACCAGTGAAGGAAATTTTACCTGAATAAGTCTCACTATTGCTGGGCAAAAGGAAGAAATTACAGGTTTTGTATGTTTTTTATCGGCAATATAAGAGTTGATCTCTTCTTTTAGCAGTGTCACCGAAGCTTCAACTTCAACTACTTCATTAAAACCGAGCTTAAGCAAGATTGATGTTACGGCACTTGCTGTAATTTCGTCTGAAAATTGGCCTGTTAAAATAGCTGGAACGAGAGCAACCCGGTAATTGTAGTTGAAAATTTTTTTGAAATCGTCTTGTTCAATGATAATAGCGTTCGTTGGGCAGACTTTAAAGCACTCACCACAATCGATGCAGCACTGCTCATACAGTTCAGCTTTCCCGTTTCTTACTCTAAGCGCTTCAGTTGGGCATACTCTCATGCAATGTGAGCAACCAATGCAAACATCTTGACGAATCTTAAGCGCGTGATGAAAAACGTTGTTTTCCATTGTAAGGGTAGCTATTGATTTATGTAGACCAAAATTTCGAGCTTTGTACCAACTCCAACTTCACTCTCGAGCTTAAACTCATCCGAGTTATTCTTAATATTGGGAAGTCCCATGCCCGCTCCAAAACCCATCTCTCTTACTTCAGGTGTTGCCGTAGAAAAACCCATCTGCATCGCTTGCTCAATATTAGCAATTCCAGGACCTTGGTCGATTAAGGTCATTCTTATCTTTTGGGGATCAATATCAATGAGAATGTTGCCATGGCATGCATGGGCCACAATATTTACTTCACCTTCATACAATGCAACGACAACCCGCTTGATAACTTTAGGGTCAACGTTAAGCTGTTTCAACGATCGTTTTACCTGACTCGATGCATAACCGGCCCGGGTAAAATCACCACCTTCGATCTTGTATTCAAAATGCATTGTCATTGGGGTGGAATCAAGTTAAAAAACAGGCTTCAATCCATTATTAAAAAGTATTCCAGAAGCTTTAAACATTGAACAAGGGCACTCAATTAGAACTATTCCGCTTTCTTTTCCAAGTTTAAGCATTTCGGCATTAACTTTTTTGTTCCGGACAAAAACGATGCAGCTAATATCGGACATTTCTGCGGTTCTTAAAGCCTGAATATTCGCTAAACCAGTTAAAAGGATCAGATTATCTTTCTGTACTGTTAGCACATCGCTCATTAAATCAGAGGCGAAACCAAACTCAACCTCTTTTTCGAGTTGTTCAACACCACATACAACTTCTCCCTTGAGCATCTCTGCAACATCTTTCAGTTTCATGTTTAGGTTATTAATTAAAGATGTTGAATATTTTTCCATTGCGTTGCTCTTAAAAATTTGACGATGCAAATATAACTAATCATATGTTATAAAATAAACAATGTTAAATGTTTCACAAGCATGTTAAAAAGCATTATATTATATATCAGAAAATAAGCATTATAGAATAAAATAATTGAAAATATTACCGATTGCAAATGAGTGAAAAGAGGTTATTTATACCTCAATGAAACAATCTAATGGTGAATAATATTTCGATTTACTCTTACTCACAAAACGAATTTTAGGTTTACAATGGGTAATGTTCAATTCTGATTGTTTATCCCCGATAACTTTTATTAAATTCTTTTCTGTATTCATTAATTCACTGAATCAGTGCGAGTTTAATTTTGTGAATCACCTATGGAGTAGACTATACCAACATGTATGATCCGAGTTAACGAGTATCGACACAGTCAAAAGAACTTATGGGTGCTCCCAGCCTGCCGAATGGCATGGTATGCGTGCAGAACAACTTATAATCTGATCATTAAAATTATTTTAAAATAAAAAAAAATATTTAGTTGAACTCCAGCCTAGCGCTGTGCTACCGAGACTTCGGCGTGAGCGCTCGAATAAGTTCAAGCCAAAGTCTCATTCGAACGCGAGCCGGGGGATATTTTGGGCAATATCCACTGCAGTTCAGCTGCGAGGGATATTATTTTCAACATAAGAAAAATTGCTTTTGGCGATATTTGACGTATCTTGTACTAAGATCAATAAAATAAAAAATATATTAATATTCAATAGAAGGAGGTAAATCATGGCTATCAATTACTTATGCCCTATTTGCAAAGGTCAATTGCGAGTTGTTAACTCAATTGTAATCTCTGTAAAAGTTAATAAGGATAAGAAGGGGCTAGTCTTTCTAAATGCAGAAATTGGAAACTATGAAAAAATCACCCACCCAACCTTTAAAATTGTTGAAGGGGATGAACTTACTGTTTACTGCCCAATTTGCCATACTACATTAAACCGCGAAGAAAATCCTCATCTGGTTAAACTTATCATGGTAAATGAGAAAGAGGATGAGTTTGATGTGTTCTTCTCGGGTATTGTCGGGGAGAAATGTACTTACGTTGTTAAAGACAAGGTTGTGCAAGAAGCGGGACCCGATGTTAAACTTTACGAGAAGTACTTCGACATTCCCGAAGGGGATCGGAAGTATCTTTAGTAATGATATCGGTATAACCATTTGAAAATCCAACCTAGCGAATTTGTTTCAAAATTAACTTGTTGTACTTCCTTCATTCCGTAGTACTATATTGTGTATTAATTAATTCGCAATGCTTTTTTTTGAGGTTAAGTTTTTTTAGCTATAGTTTTGATTTAATAAAAAAAAGGGTGAGATCACTTTGATACTCACCCTTTTTCTATGAATGGTTTCTACTATTTCTTTACGCCATCAACTTGTTTGTATTTAAACAAGGCAGAAACTGATAGAAGGAAAAGTGCAATAATCGTCACATAAACAAATGTTGGAATTGGTATAGGATCACCACTTCCATAGGAATGTAACCCTGAAAGGTAATAGTTTACCCCAAAATAGGTCATGAGAACTGATGCAAAAGCGAAAAGCGATAAAAGATTGAATATGTAAATGCTTCGGAACGTTTTAATCGTCCTGGAATGGATAACAAAGCTGTAAACAATTATTGTTATTAGCGACCAGGTCTCCTTTGGATCCCATCCCCAATATCTGCCCCATGACTCATTCGCCCAAATTGCACCCAGAAAGGTTCCAATGGTTAAAAAGTACAGGCCTAAGGTTATGCTTTTATAGTTGATTATCGTGAGTTCATCAATAGTCCTGCTAATCCTCTCTTTATTTTTAGAATTGGTTAAGGTATAAAGAATCATCACGAGTAAGCTTAATATAGCACCTAATCCAAGAAAACCATAGCTCCCCGTAATAATTGAAACGTGTAGGGTTAACCAGTATGATTTTAAAACGGGAACAAGGTTGGTAATCTCAGGATCCATAAAGCTTAAATGTGCTACAAGTAGCGTTAATGCTGCTAGTACCGCGGTTGCGGATAAAGCGAAGTGCGATTTTTTACTGAAGATGAACCCCGCCAATAGAGTTGCCCATGAAATGAAAAGCATCGATTCATATCCATTGCTCATAGGTGCATGTCCCGATATGTACCATCGGAGAATTAGTCCAAGGGTATGAAAAGTAAAACCGATCACTAAAAGGATACTCAGATATTTAATAACATTATCAACCTTGCCTTTCCCCGATACAATACCATATATTAAGGTGAAAATAAGGATTAGCCCTAGTATTGCATAAAAAGGGAAAAGCTTCTCAAAAATTTTAGTCTTATAGTAAAGAACCTCAATGTTAACCTTTGTTCTTGAGGGGAGTGAATAGCCCGCAAACTTATTTTGATAATCAATAATTGAATTGATGTACTGGTTTACCTCTTTATAATCTTTTGAAACTGCTGCTTTTTGAGATGATTCAATAATTAATCCGATTATATTTCTGAGGTATAATGAATCATCCTTACTCTCAGCGAATTTAATTGCTTCGCTGGATGGACCCCATTTGGTCGATTTATCTTTGATTGGGAAGATTTTAAGAAAATCGCCGGTGTAAATCATGTAGCAAACATTAATCCGCTCATCGAGTTTAATCACCTCCTTATCGAATTTATTCCTCGACCCTTCAGGTTTAGCATACGATTCCTCAACAAACGGTGCAAGTTTATAACTATTATTGCTAAGGTCAACAATATCGGTAAATGCAGCATAATCGCCTTTAATACCTATTTTATTGGCTAGTTCGCTATTGGATACCTTGATTAAAGGTACATTCTTCCAGCTATTGAAATCAGAGTAGAAACCCAAGAAGACTTGCATGGAGGAGAAACCTTCAAACTCATTCTGCTTGGTAACTTTTCGGATAATATCGTTGCTTAAGGTGAAAAGGGGTTTCGTTCTTCCTTTTTGATCCTGAACAAGAATCTTCCCAAAATTATCGGCAACAGTTTTATCGATTACTAGTTTTTCATCATTTGCGAATAAATGTGATGTGCTCAGAAAAACTACCAAAATGGTAATTCCTACCTTTTTTATTGGTGACTTCCAAGCGTTGATTGTAATGGTTTTAAGCAATGAACTTTTATTAAACAGCGATAGAATGATAAAAAGGAAAAGGAGTATATAGCCAGCATAGGTAACCATCATTCCAGCTCTGTCCTTATTCACTGAGAGAATTGTCCCCTTTTCATCATTATCAAATGATGATTGGTAGAACCGATACCCGCTGTACTTAAGGATATGATTCATATATATCGAGAAAGGCATTTCAATTTTCTGATCGGAGTCAATAAGTGTTACCTCGCTTTTATAGGATGATGGACTATTAGATCCGGGATATCTATCAAGAACAAATTTATTGAGCTTAATCATGAAGGGAAGGATAACCTCTTTGGGGCTATAGGAAATTTCGAAAGTATTTATACCATCGTTATCCGTTGCATTTGAACTTTTCGAATCATTATTATTCCAAACATATAATTCTTTTGTTTTTTCACCTGATTTGAGTTCAAACTCCAAAACGCTTTGGGCTTGATCCATTTTGCTTTGACCTTGACTTATGGGCTTTAATATACCTTTTGGGCTTAGTTTCTGAACAATAAATCCGGAATTATTAATGTTGTAAATAGTCATTGATGTCAGTCTAATCTTTTCCCCTTTTTCGTGAACAGATGTTTCTTTACTCATCATGTTCATTGTTTGAATTTTTACCTGAGATTGAATATAAAAGGTATCCTTCTCAAAGGTGACTTTTGCTGTTAGAGAATCAGTTTCACCAAAACCAATAAGATTCCCATTAATATCTTTCTTTTCTCCCTCTTTTAGGAAGAAAATTTGACTACCCTTCATTCCCGCAGTCTGCATCAATGAGACCATAGGTTTTCCATCTGGAGAATCAACAAGCGACTCAATAGCATTTGGGATAAAGCCAACCAGTTTTAAGACATAATGATTATCTCCAACAACAGCATTTTCTGAATATCGATCAATTGTAACAGGGGTAATAATGAATTTCTTTTCGTTATAAAATAACTGCTTCCCAGAGCTATCATTGATAGTAAAATGAATATATTTTTCGGTTGAAGTGCAGATATTCTGCGATTCACCCTGTCGAATGTGAATAGAACCATCAAAACCAAAATATCTGGTAATTCCTGCTCCAGCTATAATTAATATAAAGGAGAGGTGAAAGATGAGGATCGTAAGTTTTTTCTTAATGTAGAGTTTTCCAATAAAAATCTGCCCAATAAGATTAACTACAAGTAACAAAAGGATTAGCTCAAACCATCTTGTACCATAAACCCATTTCATTGCAACCACTGAGCCATGATCATTCTCAATAAATGTAGCAACAGCCATTGAAATTGCAAAAAGGACAAATAGAACTCCCATAAACCAGGAGCTAAAAAGAAACAAAGAATTCTTCTTCATGATAGAATTGGATTTTAAAATGATAAACAATTAAAAGGTGGGAAGTGTTTGATTAGCCATTCTCGGAGATCATCTGAAGTTTGGTCTTATCCAGAATTTTTATCCTTGAGCAGTTTGACGAGATTACACCACCATCCTCGAGGTCTTTTAAAATTCTGATTACGCTTTCCTTAGCCATATTGGTGAATTCACCGAGTTCCTGTCTGTTGAGGATAATATCGAATTCATCCGATTCATAAACTTGATTTGAAAGAAAAATTAAGGCATCCGCTAACCGACCAGGCATTTTTTTTTGGGTAAGTCCGATGAGCTTATAGTACATTAACAACGATTTTTCACTAATATCACTAATTAACCCTTCAGCGAAATTACTATTCAAATGAATCAATTGCTTCATAATAACCATATCAATAAAGCATGCCTTTACATCGGTTAATGCTGTTAAAGTAAAGTGGTGACGAAGATCGCCGTAGGTTCCAGGACCAGATATCATCATTCCCGGTTTTGCAATGGAAATGATAATATTTTTACCATCTAATCCTTCGAGAAAAACCTTAGCCATTCCAGTTACCAGAAAAATAACGGAGGAAGTGGGAGATCCCTTTTTAAAGATTATCTCCCCAGGCTTAAAATTAGCTTCATACCTATGATTGCTAATCAACAGTTTTTGTTCATCCGTAAGGGTCTTGAAATTCTCCCAACGATGCATACATGTTCTGCAATCGTTATCAAAGGTTGGTTTTTCCATTAAAAGAATTTTTAAAAGCTTCCAAAAGTATCATATTAATCAAAGATAATGCAAGATAATGATAAATGTCATTTTAAGATAATGTTAATATCAATTTTTGTTTTGACATGAATCATAATTAAGGGTTGCTATATATCACCCGTAAATTTTCTATATCCCTTTTGATTATTCATATTTTTACACACCAAAACTTTAAACCAAATTTTTATGAAAAAGTTCAAACAACTATTCATTTATACAATTATGATTGCCGGAATTGCTCTATATTCCTGCGAAGGTCCAATGGGCCCAGCTGGTGCTAATGGAGAAAACGGTACTAACGGAACTAACGGAACCAACGGAACTAATGGATTAAACTCGGACGCTGTATGTAAAGAGTGTCACAATCCATCAACTGTTGACATCATCTCAGTTCAGTATGAGTTCTCGAAGCATGGTTATGGCGAAGCTGCTTTTGAAGAGTCAGGAAACACTGGTTGTACTCCTTGTCACGCTCAAGAAGCATTTAAGTATGTATGTGCAAACAACACACCATCTACTTTTTCGATTGTAGCTCCTGCAACAACTTACTCCAACGATTACTATACAAATGCATCAGCAGCATTTGGCGAAATTGGTTGCTCAACCTGCCATAGTAGCTTGCATAACACAGGAACTGCGATTGATCTTCCTGCTTTAACTTGGGTCGCTCCAGTTAAAATGACCTTCTTTGGTGGCTTAAAAGAGATTAACCTTTCTCAAGATGGTGGTATAAGTAACCTTTGCGTAAAGTGTCACCAGCCACGTCCATTCACCAGAACATTTGGTGATAAAAATGTTATTGACTATACTGCTTTGGTTTCTTCACCAACTACAGTATTCTTTGATGGTACTGCTCCTACTTCAACTGCAAATATTAATACAATCAGACCAAGCTACAGAACTCATACCCATTATGGTACAGTAGGTGCTGTGTATGCTGGTGTTGGTAAAGGTGGTGTTGAGTTTGGTGCAGGTTACACCAACTCATGGCACACTTCAAGTGCAACTTGTCAGGATTGCCATATGGCTCCAATGAGTGGAAGAGCTGGTGGCCATACATTCTTCGCAAAAGGAAATTTCAACGGTTGTAATGTAACTGGTTGCCATATTGGAAGCCCAATTAACGCAAAATCTACTACTTATTGGATAACTCCAAGAGCAGAAATCATGGCTTTACTTGATGCTTTAGCTGCAAAATTATCCATTGGTGGTGTTGATATCCTTAACAAAAACCCAAATGCAACAGAAGGTGCTCAGCTAATTCTTGACGGAGCTATTGTTAACCTAGGTGTAAACCTTTGGGCTGGTAAAACTACCAAAAACTACGATGGATATTTGAATATCTATGATCCAATTACTAACCCATCTGGTTATACTTACAACAATGGAGCAACTTTAAAGATGTTCAGAAGTCCATCTCCAGGTACTTTAACTGGTGCTGGCAATACTGCAATTTGGACACAAGCTCAAATTGATTACAACCTAACACTGCCTATCCTTACATTAACCAACGCTCAGATGGGAGCAATTATCAACTTCCAACTTTGCTTAAGAGAGTATAGCCTTGGTATTCACAACTTTGATTATACCAAGACCCTATTAACAAATTCAATTGCTGCAATTCCTGCTATGTAATTGAATGATATCTGAAATATGAAAAGGTGCCTTGTGAGAGGCATCTTTTTTTTTTCTAAAACTCAAATTCCACGATCGGAGTGGTACTACTGGTTAGTTGATTCATCTATCTTTAAGCTTCTTCGTAACATCAAAAATATTCACACAACATCAGCAACTTAACCTTATTCGTTATATTTGATATCACCAATGCTTTAAACCGAATATAGCCACGAATACACGAATAATTATTCTTCTATTCATTCGTGTATTCGTGGCTATTTTTACAAGCTGAGACTGCTAATTAAATCTAAAGGGTCGCAAAGGGAAAGTGTACATTTATTAACATTATACTATTTATTAGGAACCAGTCAGTCATCGGGTTTGTTGATTTTTTATCTTCGCATAAGCTTCATCCTAGGTGTTGCAAAATAGTATTGATTTTTTAAAATCAGATTAGATTCAAAAAATAATAAAGAATATTTCTATTTTTTCAATTATATAAACCGTCGTTAGGAGCCTCGTTCTTTGAGGTAAATCAATCCTTAATAATTCAATAGATTTCTTCGGATTAAAAGATGTTCAGATCAACGACGAAATGGCTTTTAGAGTTGCTCTAAAGAAAAAAAGCCGTTCTGATTAGAACGGCTTTGATGTTATAACGAATCTGAGTTATTGCTTAAAAGTCCTCATGTAATTGACCATCTGCCAAATACTTTCATCTTCAATTTTTCCTTCGTACTTGGGCATCTCATCTCTACCAGTTTTTATCTTATAGAATAATTCTCCATCAGCGAGGGAATGAAAAGCTGCTTGAGTAAAATTTCCTGGGAAAGTATCCAGACCTTTGGCTTTTGGTCCATCACCAAGCCCAGTTTTACCATGGCATGAGGAGCAATTCTTATTGTATAAATCCTTACCCGCTTTAATGCTTGCATCATCCGATTTAACGGCGTTTTTCATGGTTTTGAACTTAGCCGGTACTTCCCATGGTTTTGCTTTCTGGGCATTAGCTATGCCCATAGTACCCAGCATAAAGATTAAAGTAAAGATGAATAGTTTAAAAGTTTTCATAGTGCTACTTTTTAGTTAATTACTTAAGATTATTTAGTTATTTATTATAACAAGAATTCAGCCAAATTGGTTTAAAAAAAACAGATAAAAAATTTATTTTGATTCTTGTTTTCAAGATTGAATCCATAGGTGATTCGGTTTAGAAGTTATAAAGCAATTTAAAATAAATCATTATAAACCAATATTCATACGCATGAATACTCAAGTACAAATCAGTTTCGTTTAGACTTTTTAATATGTCTTGAATAGTAAATGGATACCCCAATGGAAATTAAAGAGAGAAATAGCAATGAGATAATCTTGTAAATAATCTCAATATGAGCAAGATCAACAAAGATCAGGTAAAGTGCTACTGAGACCAATGTTCCCAATGCCATAAATCGGTATTTAGCATTTCTCAATATTATACTTAGTAGGAAGTAAGCTAAAGCAGCTAGGGTCCATGCTAGGGTGATATACTTTCCTGGGAGCGCGTGGTATAAAGCAAAAAGCATCATGCAAAACAGAATAATTAGGTAGTAATTCCTCATCAGGTTTGTTTCAATCTCAAGCCTACGACTCTTCCAATTTAAAATTCTTGCGGTAATAAACGCAACAAAGGCAAATGCAAAATTTATGCTATCGTTTGGTTCTAAGATGATAAAGTATAGTAGGAGCAGGATGCCGAAAAGAATTGAGTTCATAATAACAATGATCTTACTCCTGAACCATAATGCCATAGATACAACCAAAAGACTTTGCAGGGTAAGTAAGAAGAAGGCTTGGGGTAGTTGGTTTAGCCCGTAAATGGCGATGCTCATGGCTATAAATCCATAGATTGCAAAAAAGGCTAAAGCGAATTTACGCGTAGTATACGATTTCAGAAGCCCAGAATACAGCAGACAGTATATCGAGATTGCCGTAAAAATACCAACGTAATTCTGCTTAAAAAACTCAAATACAAAAAACGAGAGGTTAAACAAAAACATCAATCCATTCAGGATGATCATGCCATTAATAAATTCTTCGGAGATGTTATCCTCCTTTTTAAATAGAGGGATTAGAGAAAAAATTGCCGTGGTGAGAAGAAGATAGATGAAGCCGAATTGGTTCAAGGGCATGGTAATTCCCGAATGTCCCATTACTGGGTTTTTGATAAGCCATAGAAAAAATACGAGGTAGACTACAATTAGCGTATATACGAATTGATTTGTCCAAAAATATTTAATCAAATAATATGTTGATATAGCTGAGACCAATGTTGCCAAGCCAAGCATAATATGCATCTGGTTACTTAGTAGGGCCACAACCAGAGCGAAGAACATTGATAACCATGCCAAAATCTGAGATTCCTTCCGTATTGCATAATAGGATTGTACGGCAACTATTGTAAGCAATAACGAGATCACTAATGCTTTACTTGCAATAAGAGGGGTAGGGGAAAAGAAATGAAGACGTAAGGTAAAATAAAAGAGTAGGAGATACCCGTTTAACCTGAGCATAAAAGCCATGTAGGTGTGGTACGTCTGTGTTATGTGAGCAAGTAAGAATACTCCACACACTAGTGCATAACCAAAAAACATGGAGGATGTTACAAAACCTAGGTTTATAAGATACTGGTTCAGTAATGTGAAACCAAAGAGAAGAACTAAATTCCCCAACCATGTGAGACCGTATTCGCCAAACTTAAGTTCAAGACCTGAATCCTCTTCAATAAGGTTTTGATCCTTGGATTCTTCGGCTTTTGGGCTTTTTGCATTAATATTATACATTGAAGCCCTAGCTGAGATCCCCAGTACTTCTTCAACCCTACTTATCCGGTCTTCAATGGAGTGGAGCCGTGCAAGGATTTTCTCATTGTCAGGTTTTGAATCTTCCATAGCAGTTCTAGAGAATATCAATGATGAGATGACTTCATTACAATTACCCTGAAAACAGGATCAACCTTAATCTATTCCTCCTCGTTATTATGCATTTTCCAGGGAGGTAAAAGCCAGAGCAGAAAAGCAAGAATAAAAAATGGGAGGATCATCCAGAAAGCGGCCATTAAGGTTCCATCTAAACCGATAAGACTAATCTTAAAGCTGGTAAAACCATAGAAGCTTTTTGAAAACATTTGCCCTCCAATAACTACATTCCATCTCATAGAATATACCCCAATAAGAACAAGTACCCCAATAATCGTGTACATTGCCTTTCTGATCTTCTCATGGGGTTTGTAAAACTGTAGGAATCCAAGAGTGAGAATTGGAATTAATGTTCCTATTATACCTTGGAAAAGAATTAGGGTGATATTCAATTTACTTGATACTAGCAACGAAATTATATCAAATGACTCCTCAGCCAAATAGATTCGATGAACCTGATCTAATGCCTCAATTGTAAAGTCTAGAAGTAGAACGTATAGAAGAAATTTCCCAATAGTGTCGAGCGTGGTCATTTCAATTACCTTCTTTCTAATGTAAGTTATTGCCATATAGATTAAAAGAACCATTGCAATACCCGACACCATTGCTGAAAAGAGAAAAATTATTGGCATCAGGGCTGTTGACCACCAAGGATTCGCTTTAATTGACCCAAAGATAAATCCTACATAACCGTGCAAAAGAAAAGCGGATGGAATACCAATAACTGTGATTATATAGCCTAGCCTATTATCCAACTTTAAAGATCTTGGAGAAATATCATCGGAATAAAAAGTTAAAAATCTATAGATCCCTCGCAGAATTCCTTTTTTCTCCTTTGCCCATATAACCATACTTGCTCTATAATCGAACCAAATTTCAAGGAGTAGAACAACCATTAGGTACCATAAATAAACAAATCCAAATATTGCCATAGCAGATGTACCATTTGGGGTTATCATAACTTCATAAGCCCTAAAAGGTTGGCCGAGGTGACTCACAAGTGGTAATGGAGCAACTATAAGGAAAGATAGTGCAGTAAGTAATGCAATCTCATAGGTTGGTTTCAATACCTTTATTTTGAAAACTCGCTCGAGTGATGCAAGGATGAATGCACCTGCGACAAGACCTGTGATAAATGGATAAACAACAACTAGGATTCCCCAATGTAACTCTATTTCATTAGGAAAGATGAAGCCCTCTACCTTTGAGAGCATTTCATATAAATGCTGAAAATTTTCTGACATATTACCTGACCTCCTCGCTTAGTGCATTATAATATAGTTTCGAACCAGTATTAAGATGTGATCTCAATACATGGGTTGTATGCTCTCTTATGAACTTCACTAAAGGTCCTTGTTTATCGCGTAAATCTCCATAAATTCGGGCTCCAGTTGGACAAACTTCCATACAGGCTGGTTGTAACCCCTTTGTAATTCGGTGGTAACAAAGCGTGCACTTTTCGGCAATATTCTTCTCTGGATTGACAAAACGGCAACCGTAAGGACAACTTTGAACACAATAACGACAGCCGATACAGCGCTCTTCATCAATCAGAACAATTCCTTCAGGACTTTCATATGTAGCCCCAACAGGGCAAACCTGAGTACATGGAGATTTATAGCAATGATTACACATCTTTGGGACAAAGAATGATTTGAAGATGTTTTCATCGGGAACACTCTGCTTAAAACCATCAATTCCACCATTTGGGGATTCGATCAGCATTTCCCCCTCATTCTTTATCGTATACTGTTCTATCCAAGTTCTAAAAAAGAATGGCTCTCGGGGAACATTATTCTCTGTTTTGCAGGCGTTTGCACATCGTCCGCAACCAATGCATTTCTCGATATCAATACCAATACCATACCAAGGCCCTGTTTTGCTTTTTGGTGTTGCCGCAAATAGCAAACCCTGCGTGGGCTTTAGCAATGAGATAGCTATAGTACTGCCTACTAGTGTAGCCGCAGTTTTCAGAAAATTACGACGTGTTGGTTTTACTTTTTCATTTCCCATGGCTTGTGAGGATTATGGCATTCAAGACAATTACGGCCAATATTATGTTCACTAAGGTTAACCTGATTTATAGTCTTCTTTAATTTCGCAGCATTCTTTCCGTGACACGAACCACAAAACTCTCTCCCAGTTGGCAATATGAATTTAACAGAATCAGGTTTAAGACAATGTTGCTTGCCTGCACCGTGGCAAGTTTCACATCGGATCTCGCTGTGAAGATCAGATGATTTAGCTTCTGCAATATCCTTATGACATTCAATACAGGCATCATTCCCTGCATATCGAATCTCTTTAGATGCATTTTGCAAAAGCGAGTTTCCCCTGTAATAACCGAACTCTCCAAATGAATCGGGGATTAGAAAAATACGTACAACGATGAAAAGTCCGATAAATATTGCAAATGCAAGGATCAGACGCTTTATGTGCGGAGGAAAATAATAATTCATACTCAACGATATTAATTATTGGAAAACTCAAGAGTATCTAAAAACAATCGCTTCTTATTGCGCTATTGTTTTAACCAAATTTAACACATTATTGTACTGAAAGATATTTTCACATCAATTTTATGTCAATAATATTGATGGTTTATATCACTATTTAACAGCATTATGCCATTATTTTCAGATGTTTATTTCTCAATTAGCAAGCATATTAATATGTTCCTACGGCATTATCGTACTATGCTTATTTTCTTCTTGAGTTCGTCTTTTTTGTTCGTTCTCCTTTCTTTCAATAAATATGGTGACGAAAAAATCAACTTATTTTAGGACTAGACAGACAGACAAAAAAAAGAAGCCGTTCTTTCTAGAACGGCTTCTTTTATAAAAGGGAATTAATTACTATTTTTTGAATGTTCTCATGTAGTTAACCATCTGCCAAATACCTTCATCATCAATTTTGCCTTCATATTTTGGCATTTCACTACGTCCAAATTTGGTTTTGTAGAAATGATCGGCATCAGTTTGATTCTGAAATTCTCCTTTTGAAAAATCGCCAGGGAATGTCTCTAAACCTCTTGCTTTAGGACCATCACCTAAGCCAACTTTACCATGGCACGATGCACAATTCTTATTATAAAGAACCTTACCAGCATTATTGCTTGCTTCATCAACTTTAACTGGATTTTTCATTGCTTTAAACTTAGCAGGAACTTCCCAAGGTTTTGCTTGTTGAGCAACAGCAGTTACAGAGATACCGAATACGAGTACAACTGCAATGAGTAGCATTTGTTTAAAAGTTTTCATAGCGTGTTTGTTTTTAGATTTAGGTTTATAAGTTACAATTATCATGCAATTTATTTATCATTTTCCTTAAATTCTTCAAGTGGATCTTCATCATCAGCCAAACGTTTGATTCTTATTAAACTAATTATGGCATACGTGTAATGCCCCCAAACGCCAGCAAGCATAATTGATAAAGCGATAATCATCCATGTTGGTGCTCCTTTTGTCCAAAGAGCTCTATGAGTCAAGTGAGTTTGATGGATAACGGGAATTCCCCATTTAACAGTCGCTTTCTTTTCTACATTGCCAAAGATTGGATGTTCGTTAAACTTAGCAATAACGGTTAGGTTGCCTTCTTTATCACCTGGAATATCGGTCGGAAAGTCAATAGAGATTGAACCATCATCGCCAAGAGTTCCATCGCCAGCTGGTAATAAACTGAACGTTCTTGTAACAAAGAGGTTTACCAATTCGCCGGCTACGGGAATTGTTTTGCCCTTTTCAAAGGTGCTTGCTTTTAGTATAGCTGTTTTTACACTATCAACAAGGGTGAGTTCCATTTCAAGGTTAACATCTTTTATGGGCAATTCAGCTAAGGCTAGGTCTATTGAATCGTTCCCTTTATATTCTGAAGCGAAGTTCCATTGATTGTTATTATCTGTAGGTAGAACTGTTTCATTACCAATTAAATAGTTTGCAACACCCTTTTCATCAGTTTTTACACTGCCAAGTAGTACCTTTTTGCTTAAATCGGCATAAAATGATACTTCACTACCCACGATTGGCAAATCCTTTCGTTTTACAGTATAGAAAAGGGTTGCTTTCAGGGAGCGTTGATTTTCACTATTCTTTAAATATACAAGTTGCAACGAGGGGCTAATTGCTTTATCCTGGGAATATCCAAAGTTAAACGTAATTAGAAGTGCAAACAGGAGACTGATATATCGATATACTTTCATAGTGTAATCGTTTCAAGGTTTACTTTAACAGTTCTTCTTCATCTATTTCCTGCATTTCAGAAATAGAAATAATCGGGGCAATCTTAGATGCGAGCATAAAAAGCATACCAAATACTGCTACTCCAGCTAAAGATAATGACCATTCTATCCATGTAGGAGAATATCGAATCCAATCGGCTCTATAATCTTGTATAGGTAAAAATGGATTTTCAAGAGTCGGGATAACGATAAGATATCGGTTTATCCAAAGAGCGACCAAGGCAATAACAGCAGAAATTGTAATATATGAGATTTTTCTGAACTTGGGAATTGCAATGATGACGATTGGTAGTAAAATACCGATGTAGTTCGCAAAGATAAACAGGTTAAAATAATTACTAAATAGTTTATCGATCAGAAGTGAGTCCATTTTCATGGAACCATACCATTTTGTCAGGTAATCACTAAAGGTAAAGTAACCATAAAAAGCAGCGATAATGATTAACAGAACACCTAAGTTCTTAAAGTGTCGAAGCGTAATGTACTGCTCCAGATGGTAGACTTTTCTGAAAATCCACATGAGGATAATCATAATTGCAGTACCAGAAAAAACAGCAGAAATCACAAAATATGGTCCGAAAATAGTTGAATGCCAGCCTGGTTGTAGGGTTACACCAAAAATCCAGGAAAGTACAGAGTAAACGATAATAGCAATAGCAATAATCATAGTCGCCATGATATTCCGAGCTCTTGAGATAATTTTCCGTTGTTTATCGGTACCTGTAAAGCCTAATGAAAGAATTTTGTACATCTTTTTCTTCCATGGAGCAACTTGTAGTTCCTTGAAATCGCGTAATATCGCAAAGTCCTCAATAAACGAAAGGTAAAGGAAAATGAAACATCCGATTAAGTCAGTCATAATTGCTATAACGTCCCATGTGATAGGCGATTGAATTCGTGGGTAGATAAACAAGTAATAAAGTCTATCGAGACGTCCAATACAGAAGAAGATAAAGAATGGCCCAATTACCAGTGAAATTACAGTAATTAACTCAGCCATTCGGATGATTGGTCTTCGCCAAGAGGTATGGAAGAGATGTAAAGCCCCAGAGAGAATAGCACCTGCATAGCTTAATCCCATAAAAAAGATGAAGTTTACAATGTACATCCCCCAAACAACATTATCGCGCATCCCTGTAACGATATGCCCCTTTGATACCTGTTGGTACAGAGCATAAATTCCAACTAAAAAAATAGCAAGAAAAACAGCAAAGACAAAATACCACGTCTTACTGGTTTTTTCTATCTCTGGAATAAGATTTTTTACTAGCTGATTATCTACATTCATTTCGTAATGAATTTAATGATTAGCGTGGACCACTGTTTTTATATCTTTCTTTAATCGATTCATCCTGATTATCGAGACCTCTCTCAACAGGAAACATTCTTTGAGTAGGAGGTAGATAGAATACACTAGGGAGTGTACCTAAATCTTCACGATAACGGAAACCTGCACGGTCAGCCATTAGCTTGCTAAAGCGTAAGGTTTCGACACCATTTGTTACAGTATCTTCATAAAGATCTCCAAAATAGATTACACCCATTGGGCAAGCTGCAGCACAACGAGGTAGCTCGTTTTTTCTTACCTTATCAGCACAAAAAACACATTTACCAACGGTACCCTCTAAAGGAGGAATAGTTAATTCTGGGTCATATACATGATCCTTAGGCATTTTAACCTCGGGATCTTTCCAGTTGAAAACCCTTGCTGAGTATGGGCATCCAGTCATACAGAACTTACAGCCTATACAACGCTCATTATCTATTAATACAATACCATCTTCCCTTTTATACGTTGCACCCACAGGGCATACGCTAACACACATTGGCTTATCGCAATGGAAACAAGGACGGGGGAACCAGTAGCGAGAGGTTTCATTATTCTCCTGTAAAAGGTATAGCTTAATCCACTCATGATCTTTTGGTAGCATATGTCCTTCTTGGCAAGCATCAACGCACTTTCGTGCATTTTTACATTTAGCCAAGTCTATAACCATGACAAATTTCTTATTTGCTAACCCTTTTCTTGCTTCTTCTTTTAACTTTTCAGTATCAAGTTTAGCTTCTCGGATTGCATCTTTCGGTACTTCAACTAGTTTTCCATTAGTTGTAAGTAGTTTCACTGTTTCGCCAGAATTAGAACTATTGCTCCCCTTTGCAAGTGAAATTCCAGTGACAGCTGCCACCGAAGCAATACCTACACC
>JAYTVX010000328.1:0-2578 GCA_043743775.1 Bacteroidales bacterium
ACTAATAAAATCAAATGCCCTTCGTTTTGAAACGTTAGGTTCTTTAATTGATATGTTAAAAGATATTAGTACATACAATAAACCTAAGGACTTTGTAAAGCAAGAAGAAGAAATAATTACCAATATGACTAGTGAGCAACTTAAAAATTTGGCTCAGAAATATTTGAACCCAGATAAAATGTATTACGTTGTTGCTGGCGATGCTAAAACTCAAGCACAAGAGCTGAAAAAGCTAAAGATTGGTGAAGTTGAGATTATAAAATAGTTTTTATTGATCAAATTCAAGCCCCCTTTATAATGCAAAGTTATAGAGGGGGCTTTTTTATGTATATCTTGATAGATCTACCTTATCTTCTTTGGTACCTTAAAATTCGACGCTTTTACTCCTCGTGCAATATACCTTCGCCAGTAGAATGTCAACGAGGTATAGGTGAAAAGATGATTGGCAACTTTTACACGGATTACCTGATGGTAGACCCCATAAACACCCCAGAAGAAAGGTAGACTAATCAGCGTGGCGACCGTTAAATTAATTAAACCCGGCATTGCTGCGTAAGTTAACGGAAAGGTTTTTATCAAGTAGATGTTGATGTCTTTGCTGAAGGGTAGAAGTAAACTTCCCCAAATAATGCCTACTGCTAGCAAATGTGCCGTATTTATTGTTTTTTGTGGGCAGATATTCATGCAACGCATGCAGCTTTCGCAGCGAAACTGCCAGTAAGGTCTGTCGTTTACTATTTTAATTGCTCCAACAGGGCATTTCTCCTCACATATCCTGCAATCGTTGCACTTGGCTGATGCAAAAAAAGTCTTTGCCAGGAAAAATCTTCCTATTACCATATACCCCAATGATATTGGAGAAACAAGTATATCGAGAGGAAGCAAAATCCAAAATATTGGATGTATTGAAGTTTTTCCCTCCAAAACCTTATCAGCAAATCTGCCAACAATTCTTTCACACCTTGAGGTAATAGAATTTACAACCTTCTCCTTGATGCCTGGATGAATTGATATCCAGTTTGAGGGCATATCCAGCGGGAGCAATCCTTTTATACGATACCCTTTTATTACTAGGATAATCATAGGAATAATTAGCGCAACTCCGCTTAAACCGGGGGTGAAAAGTTTATATAACTTCATTCCCGCACGGGTATTAAGAAGGAAAATATCTCTTCGCTCTTTCTGAGCCAATGGAAACCAGAAGATGAACTTAAGCATGTACCATGGGAGAGAGAAACCATGGGTTGGAAAGCAGAATCCAGTTAATGTTTTTTCGTCTACAGCGGGTAATGGTTTTTGCTTTCTATCAATCGGGAGGATTTTAACGGCGATCTGTTTATCCAATGCTTTTTTTCCAATCCAATCAGCTGCTGACATACAGTTCCCTGTTCCGCTGAAATGGTAGATTTCGAGATTTTTGTAATTCATGATATTTATTGGTTACATGTCCTTGTATTGCTATAAGGCATTACTCACAAACTTATCTCTCACCTTTCATCAACTCCGACCACCTTACTTCTTCGCTCTAGCAGTATTGTGTTCCTCCAGACCCCATCGAGCGATGCGATTCTCTCTCTAGTTCCTAGTACTCTGAATCCAAACTTTTCGTGTAATCGTTGTGTGGCTACATTTTCGGGGAATACGCTGCTTTGCAGGGTCCAAATTCCATTTTGTTCAGATGATTCAATGGCTCTCTCCATCAATTTTGAGCCGATACCCTGCTTTGCGTAATTCAAATCGATGTAGATACTTACCTCTGCAACTCCTCGGTAGGCATGACGCGATGAGATGGGTGATAGGGCAACCCATCCAAGAACTAACCCATTTAATTCATATACAAATCTAGAATGTGGGTAATGCTTGGAGTCCCATTCTGACCAGCTAGGAGTTGATGTTTCAAAGGTAGCATGTCGGGTCTCGATCCCCAATTGATATATTTCGAGAACCCTACTACTATCGGTATCATACATTTCCCTAACCATAAGTTATAGAGTGTTATTTCTTTCTTATACTTTTTCCTTCAATATAAACCTTGAAATCTTCAGGATTTTGAGGGGCTGCAAATTCAAATTTTATATTGACCTTGTCATTACCCAAAGAGATGTAGGACAACCGAAAGCGTGGCGTATTAGGGATTATATCGCTGGTGAATACAATTGAATCTGCATAGTAGGATATTGTATAGTTTATCACATGGCCTTCATTATCAAAGTAAATAGCTTTTGAAGCATTACCGGAATAATCGGGGTAGATGTATAAGAGGTCATTATGAATTGAAGCAGGTCTATCGGTAGTGGCGGGGAATTCAGTATGATTTTTACGGATTAATATCTTACCGTCCAAGTCGGTTTGGAATGAAAAAGAACCGCTACCTTGACCAGGTTGACCATTCCCTTCACCAACCCACTCACCGATTAAAAAGTTCCATTGATCCCACTTGATATTCGGTTGTTGAGCAAACACTGTATGTGCAACTAAAATCATAGCTACACAAAGGAATAACTTCGATACCTTCATATTTGTTTTCTTATTAATTAACTCAAATTCAAAATCTCAAATTCCATAACTCCAATTACTC
>JAYTVX010000329.1:0-1670 GCA_043743775.1 Bacteroidales bacterium
ATAATTAGGGTCTGCTGATTAAGTCAACCCCAATTATAAGATTCTAAATTTGTCTGTAACAGGGTTATTATAATCATTTTCCAAATATTTTTCTTCAACACCTTTGCTGAATAAGTAAGCCTGAAAATTAGGGTAACTGGTACCTGCCCGGCTAATTTAACCAGGTTTAGTACCAACACAATGGTGGCGATCCAAGATTGACTTGTCTGTGAAAGCCTTGCCTTTATTCGGTTCATACCGTATGCAGTTTTGGCTTGTCCAAACTTACCTTCTATTGGATTTCGTTCTCCCGGTCTTACGTGTTCCACATCCACAGCCTTTGGTCTGCCAAGAGGTTTGGCCCTGAGCTTTATGCCCAGGGCTTTGAGGTTAACCCTATTACTTCGTGTGCAATAAATTTTATCCACCAGTACTTCCTCTGGATAGAACCCAAGTCTAGCTTTGTATTTTTCTACTGTAGCCATTAACCGAGTGCCTTCATTAAATGCCTCCCACGACAGATCATCTAAAAAGGCATAGCCTTCCATCAGCGATACTTGTATTTTGGCACCAAATTCGACGTTTGCATTTGTTTTACCTCGAACTATGGGGCGTACATGAGGCTGATGAATGCTTACAATCCGATGATCGATACTGTGTATCCTTTCTTTGTACATTATTAGTTGTTGATCATACAGGGTATGGATCACTAATAGATACTTGTGCTGGAAACGATTCAAGGGAATATTTTGGTATGCATCTAATAGTAAATCAATGCTTTTTAAATTTCGGCGAAGGTAATTCAACTGTTTACGTATGGCATTGCGGATTGCTTTTTTTGATTTAACCTTCTTTTGTGCTGTGTGTAGATATTCTTTACGTGCAATTTTTCGGTAAGTTCTTGGTTTAAAGTCATGTTTTGTTGCGTTATACAAAGTATCAATCAATTCTTCTGATTTTTCTCGCGCATCATTCAATAAATTTAAATCAGTAGGATAGGCAATGTCCTGCGGGCAAGCAGTGGCATCGGATATAAGTTTTCCTTTATGACTTGGGGTATTATTCGTTGCGGTTACTTCTATGAACGGAATATTGGAACAAACTTCTTCATTTTGCTCATTTGTTTGTTGTGATGCTTTGTTAGGATCAGGAGGATGTTTTGCTTCATCATTTTTGCCCATTCCCAGTATTTTCTCATTAATAGCATTAATCTGCTCAATCCCTAAGCGTTTTCGAAATTCAACAAAAAGAGAGGGGTCAAATGCTTCTTCATCACTAAAGCTACTGAACCCGATGAAATATTGCATATAGACATTTTCCTGAATCTGCAATATGGTTTCACGATCGCTAATGTTGCACATGTGCTTTATAATCATGGCCCCTATCGCAACACGAGGATTAATACCTTCAGCGCCAGTCTGGGTGTTGCCCATTTGATTTTGATAAGTACTTACCAATAGATCCCATGGAATTTTACGAGCAAGAATAAACCAGCGGTTGTTTGGGTTTAAAGATTTCGCAAATGGTGTTTCAAAACCTTCAAGCGTTAACTGATTTTCACTAAGATATTTTTGCTTTGATGCACGGTTTTTGTGAGCTTTTGCCATATCTCTTTGCATTAGTTCATATACAAATATCGTGAAAAATATTGATATGATGCAAGTTGGATATTAATCAGCAGACCCTAATTA
>JAYTVX010000330.1:0-7062 GCA_043743775.1 Bacteroidales bacterium
CCATCGATGGGAACAGGTACACCCCAATCTAAATCGCGGCTAACTGCACGAGATTGTAGCCCTTGATCGAGCCAACTCTTGCACTGTCCGTAAACGTTATTCTTCCACTCCTTGTGATCTTCAAGAATCCATTTCTCGAGGAACTGCTGGTAGCGTTCGAGGGGTAGAAACCAATGCCGAGTCTCCTTTAATATTGGCTTAGAACCACTAAAAGTTGAGCTTGGATTAATCAGATCGGTTGCGTTTAGAGTCGTTCCGCACTTCTCGCACTGATCGCCGTATGCGCGCTCATTGGAGCAATGAGGGCATGTTCCAATAATATACCTATCGGCAAGGAACTGCCCAACCTCCTGATCGTAGTATTGTTCAGTCGTTTTTTCGATAAAAGCACCATCATCGTAAAGTTTTCTAAAAAACTCCGATGCGGTTTGGTAATGAACCTTTGATGATGTTCTGGAGTAAATATCGAATGCAATACCAAATTCTTTAAATGATTCTTTGATAATCTCGTTATACTTATCGACCACCTGCTGAGGTGATATCCCTTCTTGGCGTGCCTTAATGGTGATTGGAACACCATGCTCATCCGATCCACATACCGAAATAACATCGATTCCCTTCATTCGTAAGTACCTTGTGTAGATATCTGATGGAATGTATACTCCTGCCAAATGACCAATATGGAGAGGTCCGTTAGCATAAGGAAGAGCAGATGTAATTAAGTAGCGTTTGAAGGTCTTCATAGCAAAAATTTAAATGGTTACACTCAAAAAAACAAGCCCGGTCAAAGGGCTTAAAGCATTTATCTCCGATTGAAACAAAAATCAACAGAAATAGTTACCTTTATAGGACAAATAGACAACAAATATACTAACTATTTTCCTACCAATAAAATGGAAAATATCACTCCTCCACCACTTAAAATAGGCGATTGCATAGGCATCATTGCCCCTGCACGTAAAGTTCTACAGCAGGAAGTTCATCCAGCAATTAAATTTTTAACAGGAAAAGGTTTTATGGTGAAAACCTCACCGCACCTTTACTCCTCTTTTCATCAATTCGCAGGTTCAGAGGAGCAACGGGCAAGTGACTTTATGGAGATGATCGAGGATAAATCCGTTAAAGCAATACTTTGCGCAAGAGGTGGATATGGATCGATTCGGCTACTCGATCATCTGAATTTTCGAAAACTTCAACAAAGCCCTAAATGGATCGTTGGGTATAGCGATATCACTGTTTTTCATAGTCTGCTCAATGGGTGGTATGGCATAGAATCAATTCATGGACCGATGCCGTTCAACTTTCCCTCTGATGGAACAGGAAACGAATCGCTCGATTGCTTACTTCGAGTGATAATGGGCGAAAATCCAACCTACACCGTTGAGCCTAATCCGTTTAATAAATTAGGGAAAGCAGAAGGAACCCTAATTGGTGGAAATCTCTCGATTCTTTATAGCCTATCGGGCACCGATGCTGATATTAACGCACAGGGGAAAATTCTGTTCATCGAAGATCTGGATGAATACCTCTACCATATCGACAGGATGCTTATGAACCTTAAGCATAGTGGGAAGTTAAATAATATTGCGGGGCTAATTGTTGGTGGTTTTACCGAGATGAAGGATAATCATACCCCGTTTGGATTCACCCCGTATGAAATTGTTACTAATATCCTTAAGGAATACAATATTCCCATTTGCTTCGATTTTCCAGCAGGCCATGTAGACCCAAATCTTTCATTAATAATGGGACGAAGAGTTAAACTTGATGTAACTAGTAACGGAACAACCCTTACTTTCGGAAAGCCCGCTATTGCTCAATTTTTTGATACCCAAGTGGAACTTTAAACAGGTTCTCGCTTAGCTGCTTTTCGTTTATTCCAGTAACAAGTACCTTCATCTTTTCCTTTCGTAGAAGGGTTCGCTCAACCATTAACATTGGGAATACTCCATTAATTTCAGGAAAATAGGAGAAAATATTGATGTCGGGTTTAACCTTACGCAGAATTTTATTCATCAATATAAAAAAATCAAAGTTATTCTCTGTAACCCAAAAAGCCACCTCGGTATTACTGGAAACACTTTTAACTCTCATCTGACAACAGCTACGGCCATCAAGAATCATTCGGTTTTCGGTTCTTGTAGTAATAGTATCCGAATTACTGATTTGTATTGCCCTGCTTGGCCTTAACTCATAAAAGAGTTTATGTTTTGGCGATAGCGCAAGCACCTTTTCACTTTCGAGGTTTATAATGTAAATGCTAACCAAGATCTTCTGGCAATCGTATTCGTCGAGGCGAACTTGGTCCCCTTTCACCTGAATGGTAACAAAAGAGGTGTCGTAAACAGTCTCTTTTTTTAGATTGATGCTTCCCTCAAATTTTTGTACCTTTGATAAAGCCTGAACCGTTAACGACAAAAATATAACTAACTGAATTATAATTAACTTCTTAAACATCCAGGTTGCTGAGTTTTATGCTACCTTAATTAATACATGCTTTATATCGTTATAACTAACTAATAGTTGCATCGAAACATGGAAAATAATTATGATTTAAATCACTCACAAGAACTAGGACGAAAAGGAGAAGAAATAGCTGTGGCTTTTCTTGCAAATAACGGCTATAAAATTCGCCATAGGAATTGGCATTTTGGGCATAAGGAGTTGGATATTGTTACGAACTTTAAGGGAATACTGGTGGTTGTTGAGGTGAAAACTCGTTGGACGAACTACTGGGAGGAACCGAAGGAATCCGTTCGTCGTAAAAAACAGAAGTTCATCATTGAGGCAGCCGAAGCATACGTACAAACGTTTAACTTAAACACGGATGTACAATTCGATATTATATCGATCGTTTTACAAGGAGAAAATTTTGAGCTTGAGCATATCCAAGATGCATTTCAACCCAACTTTTAAAAGAGAATGGCTAGAGAAAAGCTAAACGTTAAAATAAGTAATATAATATGAATATTGAAGAGCTAAGAGAGTACTGTATTTCAAATAAAGGGGCAACTGAAGGTTTTCCTTTCGATGAGGTTACACTAGTTTTTAAGGTTGGGGGTAAAATGTTTGCCCTTACAAATCTTGATGGGGAGCCTACCGTTAACCTGAAGTGCAGTCCTGAAAAGGCAATTGAGTTGAGAGAGCAATATTCATCAATTGTGCCAGGTTACCATATGAGCAAAACGCATTGGAATACTGTATATTTAAATGGTTCTATTACCGATAACTTTCTAAAAGAGTTGATCGATCTATCCTATCAATTGGTTTTTGATTCGTTACCAAAAGCAAAAAGAGTAGAGGTTTTAAACAGCTAATCATTTTTTAAACTATTTTTGGTACGCAACTTGTTATCTGTTTTAACAGATAATGCAAATTGAACGATTAATACTAAATTCCACATACCATGAAACCAACAACTTATTTTCTAGTTTTTCTATTCTTGCTTGGACTAGGTGCTCAGGCTCAGGATACCTATAACGTTACACGGGTAAATGGAAATGTTACATTCGTGAAATCAGGAAAACCCATTAAGCCTGGTGATGTGCTAAATCCTAGCGATCAGGTTAAGTTCGAAAACTTCGACGCATACGTAATTTCCATCAATCAAAAGATGGCTCGTTTTATGCTCAGGCTTAACCCGACACCGACAAATTCCCCCAAAAAAAATCAGGTCTTAACCGCAACTGTGAAAGATATTGCCCTAGTCACTAAGCGCAGAAGTCTAATGTCTGCCCGATTCAACCCGAATGAGAAGGATGTTACCGATCTTAAGAACTATTTTGGAACCGATAAATTCTCGGTAATTGGCGACAGTGTTGATATTGCCCTCAACTCAACCAAATATCCGTTGAGCGAGAATAAATTCGTAGTATTCCACTATAAGGTTAACAATAGCCTTGTTTCCAAGAAAATCCCATACGATCAGCAAACGCTTAAGATTGAAAAGGACGTAATCCTCTCCACAAAAGCAGGTTCTGTTAATGGGAACGAGGTTCCTGAGTTAACCGTTTACCTCTATGAGAAATCGACCAAGGCTAGTGAAAAGATTACCAATCTTACTCTTGTTTTTGTCGATAAGGAGACCCTTAGGAATGAGTTTAAAACGATCCTACCAATCCTTAAACGCCAAAAGATGAACGACGAAGGGATAAAAAAATATTTGATTGAGTACTACTACGATTTCTATGGTGCAACCGATTCAAAAACAATTGATGCTTTTGCTGGAGAGGTTGTTAAGCAGGCAAATCCTTAGTTAATCAATATATAAGATTCAGCCAAAGCCCTATTTTCAAACAGAATAGCGCTTTGGCTCTTTTTTTGTTAACTAATTGTAACCGACTCAGAATTGCATGCGTCATATGCTGTGAACTAAAAAATTTACTATTATGGAAGAAAATGTATGGGTCCCAATTATTGCTATCCTTGCAACATTCGGTACAACCTTTGGGTTGGTTTTTTACTATCTGCATACCCGCAACAAACAACGTCTTGCTATGCTTGAAAAAGGAGTTGATCCAAAAGCCTTCTGCCCAAAACCAACTGCTAATAAATTCGCATCTCTTAAATGGAGTTTACTGCTTATTGGAGTTGCCCTAGGGTTGTTGTTCGCTTCAATTCTTAAGTCTAGCGCAGATCTTGAGGAGGGAGCTCAGTTCGCAATGGTGTTGCTATTTGGAGGTTTAGGTTTATTGGTTTACTATTTTATCATACGAAAGAATGATAAGGACGGAGATTTGTAAACTCTCCGATGAAGAGCTGATTACTCTTGTCGTAAAAAATCATCCCCGTGCCATGTCGTGTATTGTCGATAGGTACAAGGGGATGGTTTTTACCCTTTCGTTCCGTATCCTTAAAAACCAGCTCGATGCCGAGGAGGCTGCTCAGGATAGTTTTGTTAAAGCATTCAAAGCGCTCAATACATTTCGCTTCGACTGTAAGTTTTCGACATGGCTATACCGTATTTGTTACAATAATGCTATTTCAAAAGCACGCGTTTATAAACCCATTCAGGTTGATGTAGATACAAAATACGATCTGCCTACCGATACTCCCAACGCTCTCGATAGCCTAACAGCAAAGGATAGAAGCAAATATTTAAACAGAGCAATGGAATTGCTAGAATCAGAGGAATCGGCTTTACTTACACTTTACTATGTTGACGGGGAAAGCATTAGCGAGATTTCAACAATTACCAACCTATCCGAATCGAATGTAAAAGTGAAGCTCCACAGAGGAAGAAAAAAACTATATTCACAGCTCAATGTGCTGCTAAAAGAAGAGGTTTCAATGTTACTTTAATACCTATAAATATGAATCAAGATATTATCAATATCGATAAGGAAAACGATGGCTTGCAGGATGAATGGCTCTCCGAAAACCTTACTATTACTCAGATTGAACCTTCCCTTGACTTTACCCAAAAGGTGATGGAGCAGATCGAGGTTAAACCAAATCCGCTAAATGGTTCTCCTCTCTTTTGGATCCTGACTGCGATACCGGGTGTAATCCTAGTATGGTTACTATTTTTTACTATTGGAACATTAAATAGTAGTTACCATTTCAACCTTAGCTTCATTCCCAATATTTCAAACCTAATTTCGATATACACTTTAAGTAAGTATTTATTGATGATAACTTTAGGAGGTTTGTTTTTTATTGGATTCGATTACTTTCTGAGTAAAAGAATAGCACATCGGGAATCATTTCATAGCTTTTTGATGATATAGTTAAACCTGACAGGTCTTAAAGACCTTTCAGGTTTTGAAAGATAAATCCTTAAAGCAAAGAGTTCCGACCCTATGAAAAGGTCGGAACTCTTTGCTTATATCTAAACCTTTCAGGTTTTAAAAACCGGACAGGTTTGTTACCCATAATTTCAAAACCCTCAGATGAGGCGGGTTTTGAAATTATATTACGATAGGTTTATTGCTTGATCATTTTATGAATTGATCTTTCGCCCTTATCGTTCACAAAGATTACAAAGTAAATACCCGAACGTAAATTCTGGGTACTAACAAAGTTATCCTGACCAATAGTAAAGGTACTTAGAACCTGACCTATAATGTTGGTAATCATAACGCTTTTAACGTTTTGAATACCTTCAAACCTGATCTCATTGGTAAATGGGTTAGGATAAACGGATATGTTCGAATCCCAATTTTCATTAATTCCCGTAGCAAGACCTGTTCCAGTAACTGCGATAGTTTTAGTGGTCGCACCAGTAGAAGTAATCGTAATATAATCACTGTATGCTTTTGCTTCAGTTGGATGGAACTTAACGTGAATTGTTGTTTCGGTTAAAGCATCCACAGCTAGTATCGTAATTGGGCTTTGATTGGCATCAAACTCAATACTTCCAAGTAATGAGATATCAAATCCAGCTGGAGCGGTAATTACAACATCATTGGTTAGGTTAAATCCAACTACTGTAAACGAAAGCTCGCTACTGGCAGTATTCCGTTCAACATTCCCAAAACTGGTTAGCGTTGAAACGCTTGTTGTAACAGTAGGTGCACTTGATGTGTTTTCGGTATGCCTGCCTAGATGTGTGAAATCATCACTACTATAAACTATCCATTCAGAGGTAGTTGCATCGGTACCAGCAGCAAGGGCCCAATCGATATTCCCTGCATGAACGGTTGGCTTACGAACAAGAGAGTGATCCATTCCAGCAGCAGTTACACCAGCTACATTAAAAGCGGGTGTCGCTGATACAACAGTTCCTACTAGAGATTCTGTGCCAAAAACATCAATCATAGTTGTCCCTTTGTATAATCCTAATGCATCGTTGCCGTTAAAGGCAGCTACATTGGCTCCTAAATGAAGAGGGTCGTTGGTTGTACCCGAATACGTTAACGCTAAATCGCCATTACTAACAATATCTGTATTTGTAGCTTGGGCATTATAAATAACGTAAACATCCTTTGATTGAAGCATTGTACCAGGTGCAAAGGTTAACACGTAGCGAGTATCCGCTTCCCCATTGTATGGTGGCCAGGTTGCAGTTCCACCTACTGTTGTTCCTAGGCCTGCCCATATACCAAATCCAGCACCATTGTT
>JAYTVX010000331.1:0-7095 GCA_043743775.1 Bacteroidales bacterium
TTGCTGTGTTCCTGTTGCTCGTTCGTTGCAATAGGTTTTTCCTTGGTACTCCCAAGTTAATGGACGCCAGCGATAGGGGAGTCCACTTGGTCCTGCACCAGGATCCTTGGTCATATCCAATTCAGTTCCTTCTAGATGATCGCCCATATATCCCATCAAATCCTGAACAGTGATTTTTCTATCGGGTTTAATGTACAACGGCATTCTTTTGGATAAATCTTTACCCTTAGCATATTCAATAAAGTCCCACATCGATTTATTAATAGACTTAAAGAACGACCATACTCTAACCTCGCAGAAACGAGCACCCTCAAAGTCAAGCGGTGCATACATATCGCTAAAGCTGAATTCTTCATCTTTGCCAGTGAAGTAACCTTTTTTGCGAGCAAAATCGATAACATCATAGGAGTAAATATATTCAACTTCAGGGTTGAAAACTTTATCAAGATTCTTTGAGTTGATTGAATTTTTACCATTCTCTAATGGGAAAGTGGTGATACGTGCATGGTTTGCGTGTGCCGAAACATAACCATCGGGAATTCTTACGGCAACCCAATTGGCCCCTTTATTGGCATTGAAAGTTTTTTTTGTTTTCTGATCTACTTTGATATCCATTCCTTTCCCAATCATTTCAAGAATCCAAACTTCGTTTGGATCGGCAATCGAAAAAGATTCCCCTTCGCTATAGTAACCATATTGAGCAACTAGTTCACCCATTACTTTAATAGCTTCTCTTGCATTTTTGGATCGTTGAAGTGTTGTATAGATCAAACTTCCATAATCGACAATGGCAGTAGTATCAACAAGTTCTTCTCTTCCACCATAAGTTGTCTCTCCAATCGATACTTGGTATTCATTCATATTCCCAACAACAGAAT
Organism: Bacteroidales bacterium; assembly: GCA_043743775.1. GTDB lineage: Bacteria > Bacteroidota > Bacteroidia > Bacteroidales > Tenuifilaceae > UBA8529. Next base: position 879 of record JAYTVX010000331.1, read on the forward strand.
ATGAATGTTTAACCTGAGGAATTTCTCCTAAATATTTTCCAGTATCCCACTCGTAAATTTTCTGTAACGTACCATCGGAGTAATCCATAGCTGGTCTAAAATATAATTCTCCAAATAGTTGGTGAGAATCAGCATTGTACGTGATAAATGTTGATCCGTCAACCGATGCCCCTTTGGTAACGAGGAAGTTTGTACATGCTTTTCCTGGAGCGTTTAGGATAAAAATAATTGCAATAATTGCTAGAATCCTAATAAAAACTGATTTTCTCATAGATTGATTATTTAGTTTTCAATGGTGACAAAAATAGAAATATATATATAATTCAAATTTCAAACTTCAATTACTCTAGGCACTCTTAATAATACAAACATCCCGATATAGAATCAGCCGTTGCCCCTGTTACCGATGCAAGAGCTCCTGGTTCTTTTATCATATAAAGAACACCCAAAAAGGCAAAAATTAGCGCCTCTTTATAATCGATGGTTTGATTGTCGGGAATAACTATTGAATGATTGGACTTGTTTTTAAGCAAAAGGATTAATAGACTATTATGTGATCCTCCACCAGTAACCAAAATATTTTTCCCCTTAATGGTATTTGTAGTATCACAAATTTGAGTTGAAATATGTTCGTATACTGTTCTTAATTTATCTTCATTGGAGATACTAGATTTTTCAAGCATAGAAAGGAAAATCTCCTCAAACCACTCTCTTCCCAAAGATTTTGGTGCTGATCTATGATAGTAGTCCAACGAATTCAGGCTCTCCAGCAGAATATTGTTTACAACGCCTTTTCGACCTAGATTACCATCTACGTCAAAGCTGAATCCTTGCTTTTGTGCAAGTAGATTCAGAATGATATTGCAGGGTCCAATGTCGAATGCTAACCTTGAATTATTGTGCTCGTAGCTCAAATTTGCAAATCCTCCTAGATTCATACAGATATCATATTCTGAAAATAATAAACTATCACCAATCGGAACGAGCGGAGCACCTTGGCCCAAGCGGCATACATCCGATGAACGAAAATCGCAAATACAGGGTAAACCGGATTCAGATGCAATTGCAGAACCTTTACCTATTTGTAGGGTATAACCCTCGCTGGGTTTGTGGAAAATTGTATGCCCATGTGATGCAACGAAATCGGGCTTTGGATCAATCTCTTTTAAGAACTCTTTTATCTGTTGCCCAATCCATTTACCATAATCGTAGTCGAGTAATGTAAGTTCAATGCCTGAAGCATTGTATGCTGACGAGAGTTTTTCACTGATTTCACTACTGTAGTGTATCGTAATCGCTTTTTCAATTTTATAGCTCCATTTTTCAGAACTTTGGAAGAAGGTACATAGGCAAATATCTAGTCCATCCAACGATGTCCCCGACATAACTCCAATAACCCTAAAAGATTTGGTCTTTCGGCTCTGTGTGAGGTTTAGCATCTTATTTTATAAGAATGTTGGTGGTTAAATCGTTAATAGCTTCGTTAACTAAGCTCATTAAAGTAGTTAGGTCGGTTTTGTAATTGGAATTAACTAGTCCGTCGAGAATCAATACATCTCCAGGAGACCATACCGTTGAAGCCTCAGAATAACCTACATATTTTCCAAGCGGAATTATCCCATTATTGGGGTAGGTAGTTAGAGTGATTATAACAACAGGTTTTATTTCTCCATTTTTAAGTTTTACAGGTCTGATTGTGGAGTCCTTTTTTGCTTTGATGTTTACTGGATATGGGGAAATCTCTGGTTCTATCTGTACATCAATTTTCATGTAGTATTTCGAAAACCCCTTTCGTTGGGCTTTGCCTACACTTACATCGGGGAAGCCATAATCATCATAGCTAATACTACTCCCTAGAGTATTGATTGGGAGTATTATCATGCCAATTTCACGCTGAAGAATATCGGTAAGTGAACCCCATGTTTGCTCCTTAATTTTTGCAATTATATTATCGGCGCTACTATTCTTAGCTGATGGAAAATAGCTATTAAATTGCTCTAGGTATTTTTTAGTATCCGAATGGATGTTAACACTAAAGGAAATAAGGGTAATCTCCTTATCCCTATAGTTTATTGAACCAACTTGGAAAGGGATAACAAAGAGTAAAATAAATACTGATATAAAAACAAATCTTCTCATTTTCAGAATATTAGTACAATTTCAATGTTAAATCAAATATAAAACCAAAAACTTAAAACTCTTAAATCAGTGAGACTTTAATTTTGTGAAACAAAATTATTTAGTCGAACTGATCCCGAGCGTAGCCGAGGGATCTCTAGGGTTATGAGCTCATAAACTTGATTCCTCGCCGCTTATGGTGAGGAAGTTCATTTTTTAAAAGAATAAAAATTACTGATTGAAATTTACCAAATAAACTCACATTTAAAACGGCTCTCATTATCTTTATTATCCTTTGCTATGATTTCCAGAACATGAGTTTTATTGCTAAGGATTCGTTCCTTATCAAATGTATAGTAAATTATGCTATTCTTCTGATCGTAATCAAATAGAATCCACTGCCCATCGATATACCCATCAATCTTTTTAATTCCCGAAAAATCATCTTTAATCTTTACTTGAATCCCTATAGAATTTGTCATCGATGAACCCTGCTTAATATTAACGGGGGTGATTTCAGGAGCAATTGAATCAAGAGCAATAAAGTAATTCCCAAAACTGCTGATAAAACCTTTAACATATCCATTTTTCCATTCTCCACCAGCTGAAACCACTTTTTGATTTGAATCAAAGGTTGCAAAGAGCGCCTTGCTTTGATATTTAACAGGAATATTTGATGCTTTAATCTCAAGTTTTACCTTTTGATGCAACGGGGTTTGTGGGTAATGCAGTTGGATTAATGGTGAATACTTGTATTCTGAAGAGATTCTACAGTAGTGGTAAAAGTAGAGATTATCGTAAAGAGAATACTTAGGTATTTGCAGCATAAAAGTATCATTAATTACACTGTTTTCCATCATGCAAGATAGAAGTATATGGTTATCCTTACTTTGTCTAAATAATTCTGGCTTAACGGGTGGGGTAATACCAAATATGCTGAAAGAGAGCTTCGAGATATTATCGCTTGCATCCCTAACAAGGATATCTATCGTATATAAACTATCGGGTTGAATAGGAATAATTCCTCTGTTATAGAGGTTTCGCAATCCTGAAAAAAAGTTTGCAGGGTCAGCATATAGTTTAACAATCTCCTTTCCAGAGTTGTACCGTGTAGCATAGTCAATTATGCTATTAACGTAACGAGTTTCAGCAAAAGCAAATTTATCGAGGGTTAGATTATAGACAACTTTACTATTAACCTTTAACGTTATACTTTTAAAGCCACATTGTGTGCTCATGTAGTTGAGTCGGTCAAAAACATCAACCCCAATTCCTATTTTACCGTAAGCGCTTACCCTGCTGTTTGTGGTGTACCCTTCACTATTTTTAAAAACTTGAATGTCAACTTTTCTTGAATATCCATTTGCATAACTTGAACTATCCAGCCTATATATTTCTAAGGATCGAATAATCGGGGAAATACTATCAACAATATCCAGAAAATGAGGGATTGGATTGATAATACGCTGATCAAGGGTTGTGCGAACTTCATAGTGAAGATGAGGTCCCGAAGAACCTCCCGAATTGCCGCTATAACCGATCAAATCTCCTTTTTTTACAAGTAGTTCATTAGGTTTAGGAAAGAAATCAACATCGAACGATTTTTGAAGATATTGGATTTCCTTAATGTAATTGTTGATTTGATCGGCATACCTACTGAGGTGTCCGTATCCAGTGGTTATTCCATTGGGATGGTCGATAAAGATAGATTTGCCATACCCAACTGGGCTAACTTTAATTCTTGAAATATAACCATCATTGGTGGCTCTTACCTCTTTCCCAATTTTATTCTCCGTTCGTAAATCGATTCCGGAGTGAAAATGATCTGATCTGATTTCTCCGAATGAGCCGGTAATGCCTAATGAGCCAGAAATAGGCATTATGAAGTTATTATTACTTGCAGCAGGTTGCGCAAAAACGAAATGACACGAAAACAAAAATGTAGATAATAGAAAAAGCGAGATTCTGATCATAAAAACGATTTTTTCGAAGCGTTAAAGCTAACTTTTTTCGTCTAGACTAACCAAATAAAGGTTTAATATTTTTGTTTTTTGTCAAAGCAATCTTATTTTTGTAAAAGTTTAATTAGGTAATGGGAGTTCAAAACGATAATATAAGCTCGAGAATAAAACAAAAGATTCAACTCCTTGTTTCTGCTTTAGATAAAGAAAGGCAAGAAAATGAGGTGCTTCTGAATCAAAACAATGACCTTACACGGCTGTTGAATGAAAAGGAGCAAACTTATATTGATCTGAAAGAGCACTATGACCGATTAAAATTTGCAAAGTCACTTCAATCGTCAAATCAAGAGGTGCATGATGCAAAGATTAAAGTGAATAGGATTGTGCGGGAAATTGACAAGTGCATTGCTCTACTAAACAGATAGACCAAGAATGATTTTATGGAGGATAAACTTTCTATACGTGTTAATGTTGCTGATAGGTATTATCCTTTAAAAATTGATAGAAACGATGAGGAGAAGATTCGTAAGGCAGCTAAAATGATTAATGAGAAAGTCCTGCAGTACAAGCAACGATATACTGATAAGGACTTACAGGATTTTTTAGCAATGGCCGCCTTGCAATTTGTGATAAAGTTAATCGAGAGCGAAACGAAATTTGATGTTTCGCCTGTTTTAGACGAATTAACAGAATTGGATGAGTGGCTTGGTGAATATCTTGATAAGAGTAATCAACGTTCTTTAAAATAGTATTGCCCGCATTATTTCCTTAACATTTTTGCGAAACTCAACATTACAAAAATTGGAGTAGGACTTATGCTAACCTAAGACAGGCCTTACCCCGCTAGTCGGGGTTCCATTTAGTTGGAACGTTGGAAGTCTGAAGCTAGCGGCCTCTTCACCCATGTCAACTTGGGGTTTCATAAAACTTAAGGAAATTAATGCGGGCATTTTTTATATATTATTCATCAACATTAATTTAAACTATACTATGGAGTCTACAATAATTATATCTGCTATTACACTTGTTGCTGGAGTGATATTTTCATATATCCTCTGGAACAATCTGTTGGCACGTAGAAAGAACAAAATAGTTCAGGATGCTGAAGCTGAAGCTGAGGTGATGAAGAAAGAGAAGATTCTTCAGGCTAAAGAGAGATTTTTTCAGCTTAAAACTGAGCATGATCGGATCATTGCCGAAAAAAATTCTAAAATGGCTATCGCTGAGAATAAGTTCAAGCAGCGTGAAGCCGAAGTTTCTAAAAGGTATGAAGAGTTTCAACGCAAACAAAAAGAGCTAGATATCATTAAAGATAATCTAACCTCACAGTTGGAAATCGTTGATAAAAAAAGCGAAGAACTCGAGAAAATGCATAAAATGCATGTTGATAAACTTGAATCTCTCTCGGGCCTTTCAGCGGAAGAAGCTAAAAATCAACTAGTCGATTCATTAAAGGCTGAAGCAAGAACTGCAGCAATGTCATCCATCAATGAGATTATGGATGAAGCAAAGATGACTGCTACTAAAGAAGCTAAACGAGTTGTTGTTCAAACCATACAGCGTGTTGCAACTGAAACTGCAATTGAGAATTCTGTAACAGTATTTCACATCGATTCCGATGAAATTAAAGGCCGTATCATTGGCCGTGAGGGTCGAAATATTAGAGCACTCGAAGCTGCGACTGGAGTTGAGATCATCGTTGACGATACCCCAGAGGCAATTATCCTATCGGCATTTGACCCAGTTCGCCGAGAAATTGCCCGTTTAGCCCTTCACCAGCTGGTAACTGATGGCCGAATCCACCCAGCACGTATTGAAGAAGTCGTTCAAAAAGTTCAAAAGCAGATTGAAGAAGAGATTATTGAGGTTGGTAAACGTACTTCTATTGATCTTGGGATTCATGGATTGCACCCTGAACTTATCCGATTGATTGGTAAAATGAAATACCGTTCATCCTATGGGCAGAACCTTTTGCAGCACTCACGCGAGGTTGCAAATCTTTGTGCTATAATGGCTACCGAACTTGGTTTAAATGCTAAAACAGCTAAAAGAGCTGGATTGCTTCACGATATTGGAAAAGTTCCCGATGATGAGCCAGAATTGCCTCACGCAATTTTGGGTATGAAAATCGCTGAACG
>JAYTVX010000332.1:0-2096 GCA_043743775.1 Bacteroidales bacterium
TAAAACTACTTACAAAGTTACTGTTAAGAGCATTGCCGGCAAGATCCTTAGCCCCTGTTGTAATGGTAATAGTATATGCTGCATTGGCTGCAAGATCGGCGTTAGGTGTAAAGATGGCAACTAAGCCAACATAACTTACATCGCCTAAAACAGCTATTTCCCCAAGCTTTAAGGTAAATGATGATGCAGTGATCGTTGATGGATCCATCTTCTCACTAAAAATTACTGAGCATTTTGAATTCATCGCCACACCTGTAGCAACATTAATTGGTACAGCGGAAACCACTGTTGGCTTAGTGATGTCTTGGATTTCATCCTTTTCACATTGCCACATTAGCATGGTAAGGAGAAACATCATCAACCACTTTGCATGAGCTAATCTTGAATACCACTTCTGCTTAGGCATTTCAGTATTCATCTCTTTTGATAAATTGATTCCGATTTTCATTGTTTTATTCTTTTATAAGTGAATGTTATAATAATTGTCATGAATACTATTCTTTATTAATATTTGCTCTTTCACCATTGTATTGCTATCCATAGTAAGGGTAATAACTCTTTCTAAACCGCTTCCATTTTTATGGATCTTTTCGTTCTCTTTTCTGGTGGACTGCTGTGATTAATTTTAACATTACAAAGTTGCGTATCCCTAAAGATGAAAGTGCTACATAAACTTTGAGAATAGTTACACTTTTCATATATACTATTATGTACATACCTCTTCATAAAAAAAGGAAGGTCCCCTCGGGGACCTTCCAGTATTTCTGATATGAATTATCGTATTATTACTCCGAATACTGCAAGCCTTACTTTGCTGGCTCTGTAACAGCATTGGCATCCATCGTAACTGCGGTCTGTGCTAAAGCACGACCATTCAGCACGGCACCAGTCTGCATTACAATAGCAGTTTTACTCAAGATGATACCCGAAAAGTCAGCAGTTGTTCCGAGGGTAGCGATACCAGCAACCTGCCAGAAAATATTCTTAGCCTTTGCGCCACCGCTTAGGATAACGCTCTTGGCGCTAGCAACGGTAAGACCACCTGAGATCTGAAAAATCCAAACGTCATTGGCACCGCCCAGTAGCGTAACATTCGTGGGGATTGAAACAACGCCACTCCATTTATAAACGCCTAGAGCAAGGGTCATTCCGCCAATATTTCCTGTACCCAATTCAGTAAAATCAGGAGCACGTCCTGCTGCATCAGTGTAAGCGGCTTCCATGTCAAGCACAGTTGCGGTTAGGAGGGCAGGGGTAGGAATACCGTAGTTGGCTGCGTATATCTGTCCGCTCACGAGCGACGATTTCGAGAATTGGCCGGTACCATCGGCTATTAATCCAAACCCAGTCATAGCTGTAGCTGCGATGGGGCTCACGGCAATATTTCCTACAATGGAGGTAACTCCAGTGGTCGTAATTCCAGTCTTGGAGAGAATGGCGTAGTTCCCAGCTAACCCAAGGGCAACTGGTTGGGCCATCACCTGGCTACTTTTTTGAAGAGGGTTTCCATTCTGACGTACTTCAAAGGGGGCTGAATCATTTTTTTGGCACCCTACAAATAGAACAACTGATGCTATCGCAAAGGTTGTTAATAGTTTTACATTTTTCATTTTGATATTTTTTTTAATTCTCCGCTTCTGGCGGACAGCTGTGATCAAATTCTCACACCACAAAGTTGAGCATTCTATGACCTGCATGTATTACATAACATTGGGAATAAGTTACACTTTTCATATCTCTACAATAGGCTATTAAAATATTTTAGTGGCTGTAGGTCTACAGTAGCATAAGATGCATGAGTTTCAAATATTTTCGTGTTATTATTATTCCCCTAGACTTTAATCCCAATTTGAGAGTTTATATTTGAACTATCTCCGTTTTGCTGCGATTGATAATTATTTTCGACAATACAACGTTCGCTATACTTCGAGGTAGTTTATTGGTTATTAGAAAACGGATTGTGGATAGACAATCGCCTAGAATATTGATAACTTAAAACATCTTATAATTAAATATTTTCTAAAGAGGATAATCGTGTTTTCTGAGATTGGTGAAGTTTACTCATTAAAAAAGAGCTGCACAAGGTTTAAACCTTG
>JAYTVX010000333.1:0-4756 GCA_043743775.1 Bacteroidales bacterium
CAACCACCGAGCATTAAAAGAATTATCGCAATTTTAGCTCTCATACTTATTGGCTTTCAATTATATAATATATTTTAATCTTTAATACAACGTACTGAAGATGCATCAGATGGATGAAAGTTCCCAATTACCATCGAAGCACTTGAATTCTGAAGCATTATTGAGAATACACCCGCATCACTTGGATTTGCAGTTGATGTAGCAAAAACACAATGATCACCTATCCATTGATATTCATCCCAAAAAGCATACATACCTGCAGGTAATGCAGAAAACAAGCTTTCATTTACTGCACTTGTGTTTGGAGTAATCCAATGTGTAGTACCCTCTTCTTTCATTCTACCACCAGCAATACTTAACCCGCCTAAATAATCTGCAAGTTGCTGCCATTCAGCCTTACTTGGAACATGCCATCCTACAGGTGCAATTCCTTTCACTAAACTTGGATTTGAATTACTACTTGCAGAACCTTTCATAACTGCACTTGATGAATATAATCTTCCATACGTATTTAGATTAGCTTCATTATTCCCGTAAACGAATGATGGTGTAGAACTACCATCACTATAATGTGTACTTTTTAGGTTCTCTGCCATCCATATCTGTTTACCAATCTTTACAGTCCTATAACTATTACCATCAAAATCTGTAACAGGAGTGTCTGGAGTTACAATAATTTGATTGATTGCATTCTCATCCTTTTTACATGCAGCCGAGGCCATTATGGTTATGACTAATATAGCCATAATGCTTATTTGTAGTTTTTTCATTTTGCTTGTTTATAAAAATACTGATAATTAATCTTTTACGCATCGAATACAGTACCCATCCCGTTTTTCGTGACTGAGGCGCATACATTTTGCAATATCATAGCCAACATAATGAGTCCAGGAATATGTTAAATTTGCTTCAGTACTACTCCAATAGTCGTTTCCAAGCCCAATCCAACTGCAAATACCTGTTGAACCAGCTCTACTTCCCGTTCCTAACGCAGTAAAACCGCTTGTGTTTGTTGCACCACTATTAGGACTAGTCCAATGTGATGTTCCATCTTCTTTTAATTTTCCACCTGCAACACTTCCACCTCCCAGATAGCTATTCATCGTTTCCCATTCAGCATCTGTTGGAACGTGCCAACCTAAGGGAGCAATATTACGACTATCAGCTACAGCATACCAATTGTAGAACATGCCATACACCTCACCATAAGTAGCAAAGTCGTTGTTATAACAGGAATATGCCGCTGTTGTAAGTGCACTCCATTCAACATTGCTGGTTACATTAGGAATTGGATCTCCATTACGATACTTAGTGGTTTTTAGGTTCTCTGCCATCCACCACTGATCTCCAATCTTAACTGTTTTGTAGCTATTTCCCTCAACATCAGTTACAATATCCGTTTCAAGGTTTGGTTTTTGGTCATCCTTTTTGCAAGCAGCCGAGGCGATTAACGTTATTGCTAGTATAGCAATTGTAATTTTTAATGTTTTCATTTACATACAATTTTAAATTCAAGGGCAAGATAGGTAGTTGTAATTGAATCATTAAGAAGATTCTACAAATGGTAGCTTTGACTTAACATATGACTGATATTATGATTTATCTCAATTAATAAATAATAATATCCATCAATAATTAAGAGACATTGACTACTATTTAGCGACTATTGAAAGGATTTTTCTTTGACAATGATTACTCACAATGATTCAAAACAAATCGAGATTGGGTTTAAGAAGAAGGTTTCAACCTTGTTATGTCATTAAAATGTTAATTGTTAAATCAAACTATCCAATCGCAAAGTTGTAATCAATAAATCTTTGATAAATTATTTACTTCGTTCTTTTTATTATTATGAAGTAATCTAAATGATATTGTAAAAATCATACTTTTGCATTCATTAAGTAATCTACATACTATGAGGCATTTAATATATTTTTTCATTTTTTATTTATTATTAGCAATTAACTCTAAAAGTCCAGCGATTGCTTCAACTCCACAAATCAACTTCAATCTTGGTTTACCTACAGCTGATACTGCTGCTATAAACTGTTTAGCGAAGCAAGCCATTCAACTTATAAATTCACCAAAAAGCAAACATCAATCAAAACAATTACTTGATTCGGCAAATAGCTTGGTGAAAGCAAATATGATCGAAACGCCCACAATGCTTTACATTGCTAATGCTGAATACTACCTTTCAGATAAAGATTTTGTTAAAGCTTACGATTTCTTAAAATTGACCTTTGAATCGGTACAAAATAAAAAGGATGTGAATTATGATATAATATTCAATGACTTAAATGCAAGATATTGTTTATGGGGAGGTTTGTTTACAGAGTGTATTAAAAGCTATAATGAAAACCTAAGAATTAGTGAAACACATTTTATTAAAGGTCTAAAAACTAAGTCATTGCTTGGGCTAAGCAATGTTTACGATGCCCTTAATAATCAAGATCAATCTATTCATTACTTAGAGCTAATGCTTGAGGCGGCAAAATCCGAAAATATTCTTTCGTACGTTGAAACAGCTCATAGCAGTCTTGGACTTAAAGTTATGGACTTTAAGAAGGATTATAAACTTGCTCAATATCACTTTAATCAAAGTCTCGCTATCTCAGAAACTTTGAAAGATTCTTCAAAGATAATTGGCACAAAAAGCAGAATAGCATGGAATTATTATCTGCAAAACATGCTTGACTCATCAATATTCTGTTACACAAGGCTTCTTGCAGATTTAAAGGGTAACAATTATGTATATCTAGCCAATACATATGGAAATCTCGGAACAGTATTTAGAGATAAAAAGGATTTATTAAAAGCACGTGAGAACTACGATAAGGCTATTAGTTTCGCCTTGCAAGGAAGACATAAATATAGCCTTTCATGGATTTACAAGGATATGAGCATAATGTATGTACGAAATAGAAATTTTGAAAATGCTTACAATTATTATGCTTTATACACCGCTTACAACGATTCACTTAATAATACTAATTTTAATGCAAAACTTATTGATGCAAGAGTAAGATATGATGTAAAAGAAAAAGAGCAGAAAGTGGAATTATTATCGCTTAAGGTGAAAAATCAGAGTATGTATATATTCGGATTTGCAGGTTTTTTAGCACTTTCTATTCTTATAGGTTTTCTTTTAATTCGTCAATCAAAGTTGAGTGCAAGGCGCAGAATTAGCGAGATGAACCAAAAAATATCTGAAATCACACAGGCCAATCTCCGTCAGCAAATGAACCCACATTTCATATTTAATACCCTTAATTCAATCCAATATTACATGTACCAGCATGATAAGCTGGCAACCAATAACTATCTTACAAAGTTTTCGAGTTTAATGCGTAGAATTCTTGAGAACTCGCAGCATACATCAATACCTTTGAATGATGAGTTGGATGCGGTCAATCTATATCTTGAGCTTGAATCGTTTAGATTCAAAGACAAATTCGAATATGAAATTACTATCGATGATGAAATAGATACGATAATGTATAAAATCCCCACAATGCTTATTCAACCCTATGTTGAGAATGCAATTTGCCACGGGCTAATGAATAAAGAAGATAAAGGCTACTTGAAAATCAATATTAACCTTAAATCTGACCATCTGGCCTGCATAATTGAGGACAATGGCATTGGTAGAGAAGCAGCAAAAGAAATTAAATTGAAAAAAGAGATTAATCATAATTCACTTGGTACAAGAATAACTGAATCGCGACTTGATCTTGTAAACCTATTATATGGTACAAGTTTAACAACAATATATACTGATTTGGTTGACGAAAATGGAAAGCCAAACGGTACAAGAGTTGAGATACAAATTCCAATACTAACATGAAATCGAAGTTAAAAACAATTATAGTTGATGATGAACAAGATGCAGTAAACTTCATTCAATCCATAATAAAAGAGTACTGTCCAAATTTAGAGGTAATTGGGAGTGCTCATACTGCATTGGAAGGTGTAAGAACAATCAATGATGTAAAGCCTGATCTAGTTTTCCTTGATGTTGAGATGCCACATGGTAGTGGTTTCGATTTACTAACACAGTTTCCTCAGAAGACCTTTGATGTTATTTTCATTACTGCATTTAATCACTATGCAATTAAAGCTATCAAATTTAGCGCTGTCGATTATATACTTAAACCGATTAATATAAAAGAGTTTATTGAAGCCGTTGAAAAAGTAGCCGAGAAAAGAAATTCATCAACGAACCAAATTGTTAATTATTTTAATCTTCTCGAAAATCTTAAAACTTCCATCCCTTTTAAACTTGCTATACCAACTTCCGATGGTATGGAGTATTTAATAACAAAAGAAATTATTCGAATTGAGGCAGATCGAAGTTATAGCTGGTTTTATCTGGTTAATAAGCGAAAGATTTTGGTATCCAAGAATCTTAAAGAGTATCAAGAATTGCTGAATGACCGCAATTTCTTTCGTCCCCACAACTCTCATCTTATCAATTTAGAGCATGTTAAGAAATATATTCGATCTGAGGGAGGAGCAATTGAAATGTCAGATGGAACACAAGTTCCAATTTCAAGAACACGAAAAGATTTGTTTTTAACCCATATGGCAAGGTTTTCAGGGTAGTTTTACTTCTGAATTTTAGATTTAAATATGATAGATTTTAGTTTTTAACTATTTACATCACTAGCGTTGCGTCTTAGTTAGAACATTTTCAACTGTTTACAATATTGTTCTTTGATATCTTGAAATTTTTCGTTTGCAAATAATTTCTTTA
>JAYTVX010000334.1:0-4722 GCA_043743775.1 Bacteroidales bacterium
ATTCCTCAAAGACTTCTTGAGTTAACTTTACTTTTTTTCGTACTTTTCAGTACTTTTTAGGCATGATTTATGCAATAAGTGTTTTCTAAATCGGAGCAAAAGTATCAAAAAAATAATCAAAATACTTGTTTGGGGTTTGGTGGTTATCCTCACCATCATCATTTTTACTTGGCTTCTATTACAAAATAGCCAGGTTCAGACCTTACTTATAGGTAAAGCAACAACTTTTCTTGAAGAAAAACTCAAGACTAAAGTATCAATAAAAAGAATTGACATTCAACTGCTTAATAGAATATTGCTACAGGATGTTCTGATTGAAGATCTTAATAATGACACCCTTATATCAGCAAAAACAATTAAAGTTTCGATTTTATGGTTTAACACAGACGAAAATGTGTTAAAGTTTAATAGAATAAATTTAGTTGATGCCAATATTAACTTCAACATCGATTCTCTTGGGAATATGAACCTAGTGACATTACTCGACAAGTTTTTCCCACCAGACACAGCGATTACATCACCATCGAGTAAACCATTTGCTTTAGAGATAAATAATATTGGAATAGAGAATAGTCGTTTTAGGCTAACCACCTTCAAGCCAACAAAACAGGATCAAGGAATAAACTTCGAAGATTTGGACCTTAAAAAACTCAATATTGATGCAAGGGATTTCGGACTAAATAGTGATACCATTTCACTTCTTGTTAATGATTTAAGTTTTATTGAGAAAAGTGGTTTCTTCGTTGAGAAATTCAGAGCAGAATATAGCATGTGCAACAAGCACATGAACTTTGATAAACTCCGAATCAAAGCTGAAGGATCAAACCTAGAACTCCCCTATTTACACATGACCTTTGACGGGATGGATAAGATGAGCAACTTTATTCAAGAGGTTAAACTCGACATTCAATTCGAGAATTCATTTATAAAATCTCAAACCCTTGCATATATTATTCCATCGATAAAAAACTATGACTTCAGCACAATCGTAAATGGTAAAATTAAAGGCCCATTAAACGATATAAGAGGAAAGGATCTAATAATTACCACCGGAACACAAACCCGAATTGCTACAAATTTTCATATTTCAGGTCTTCCCAACATAGACCAAACGATGATGATTATTGATGTAAAAGAACTATCAACCTCATCAAAAGATATTGAAGGATTTAAGCGAATTAACACAAATCAACCTATTATTAGCCTTCCCACGGAATTAAATGAGCTAAATAAGATAACCTACAAAGGAAATTTCACTGGATTTATTAATAATTTCGTTGCCTTCGGAACGGTATCTTCGGCAATCGGAAAACTATCACTCGACCTTTCAATAAAACCCGACACAACTCAAAATACTGAGTTTAATGGGAATTTATCAACAAGTAATCTGGATTTAGGAAAATTGGTAGGGACAAAATCTATTGGCAGAATTAGCTTAGATGCTAAAGTAAAAGGAACATCCGATAAAAAAGCCAATTTAAGCGCATTTACCGATGCAACAATTAGTCAATTCGAAGCCTATAACTACAACTATTCAAACATAAAGCTAAATGGAACCCTAACCAGTAATACCTACATTGGATCAATCTTCCTTGATGACCCCAATTGTAAGTTGAACTTTTTAGGTAAGGTTGACTTTTCCGATACTATTCCTGTTTTTGACTTCTCGGCCTTTGTTCCAAGGGTTGATTTTGTGAAGCTAAACCTGAATACAACCGACTCCATTTCCCAAGCATCATTCCTGTTTACGGCTAAAATCACTGGGAATAGTCTTGATAATAGTAGAGGGGAAGTTAAAGTCGTAAACTCTTCGTATAAAAATCAGAATGGAGAAGTTAAACTATCTGAAATAGCAATAAATGCTGACAATAACAGTGATAGCAAACTCATATCATTTCAGTCGGAGTTTGCTGAGGGAGAACTCAGAAGCAAATATAATTATTCGAATATTTTTGACAATCTTGAAAATCTACTTTACAAATATGTTCCAGCTTTAAAAACCGATCAAAAAGCGCCAATCCTTTCACCAGTAAAAGTTGACAATCCTGAATTCAACGATTATATCATAAAATTCAGACTTAAAAAAACCAAAAAAATAACAGATGTTTTTGCTCCAGACTTTCAAATTGCTGAAAACTCAAGTATTTTTGGGATATTCAACCCCGATTTGAATACATTAATGCTTAAGATTAAAATTCCAGAGCTTACTATCGGAACAAATATTTTTAAAGATATTTCGATTGATGGTCAAACTAAGGATAGTATTTTCGAAGCAAGTATATCTACCCCTTTAATAAACCTCGGGGGATCTTTTATCCGAAATGTAAGCCTATCTTCAATAGCCCAACAGAACAAACTCAATTTCACTTTGGGCTGGGATAACAAACAAACATCATTAAACAAGGGAACAATTAAAGCGTTGGCTGATTTCAATCCCTCAACCCTGCATAACGGGTCTATTGCTAAAATTGACTTTAAACCATCACAATTCGTTATAAACGATTCGATATGGAGTATAACATCAAGCTCCGTAAACTTCGATTCATCGGTTATTGCAATCAACCAATTTAATTTCCACAATCAGAATCAATCACTATCGATAACCGGAAGAATTTCTAACAACCCACGTGATTCCATTCAGGTGAACCTCGAGAACATCGATGTTTCAAATCTGAATTTTTACATAAAAAGCATGGGTTACGAACTGGGTGGACGCATCGATGGATTCGCCAAAGTAACTAGTGTTTATAAAAACCCTACCCTATTTGCAGATATCGGGATTAATAGTTTTTTTGTGAATAGAAGAGAGATTGGGAATATCAAATTTACCAGTGAATGGTTTAATGCGGAGAAACGATTATCGATCAACCTAAATAACATCAAAAACGACACCCTAACCTTTGAAACAAAGGGGAATATTTTCACAGAAACAAACAAGTTAGATTTACATATCAATATTCCACAGGTACGGTTGCAACATTTTGGACCCATGCTGGATGGAGTGGTTTCGGGTTTATCGGGTTCAATAAATGGAAATTTAAAACTTACGGGAACTACCAAAAAGCCACTTCTAAACGGAGCCATAAACTTTAATCAAGGAACGTTAACCGTTGATTTCATGAAGGCCCATTACACCATTAATGATCAAGTAAAATTCGAAAATAGTGATATCATCTTCAAGGATTTTAAAATTTATGATGTTCATAAGCATGTTGCTAAAGTAAATGGAAGTATAAGTACTCGCTACTTTAGTGATGTTAACCTCAACCTGAATGTTAGCCCATCTAATTTTCAGTGTATCAATACCACCGAGAGGGATAATGAGCTTTTCTATGGAACGGTTTACGCTACTGGCTTAGTATCTATCACAGGAAAACCCGATGACATCAATATGAACATCGCTGTAAGAACGGATAACAAAACTATACTCTTTTTACCCTTATCAAGCAGCGAGAATGTAGTTCAAAATAATTTCATATCATTTACCAATAATAATTCCGAAGATATTTTTATTGATGAAAAAACACCCGTAAAAGAGGAAAGTAAAACCAACATGAATCTATCATTCGATCTACAGGTTACCCCTGAGGCTGAAGTGCAGATCATAATAGACAAGAAATTAGGTGATATCATCAAGGCAAGCGGCTCGGGAAATCTGAAGATGGATGTAAATCCTGACAAGGATATTTTTAAAATATATGGCGATTATAATATTGAGAAGGGGGATTATCTATTCACCCTTCAAGGAGTAATAAACAAGAAGTTTAAAATCGATCAGGGCAGTAGCCTTTCGTGGAATGGTGATCCAACAGATGCGACAATGAATATAAAGGCAATTTACAAGGTAAAAACAGCGTTGAATCAACTCCTAACTGATTACTCAGGCAAATATGATAATCGGGTTCCCGTTAATTGCCAAATACTGCTCACCCAAAAGCTAATGGCGCCCGGAATTAAATTCAATATTGATGTTCCGAACGTCGATAACGAAACAAAAGCGCTGGTTGAAAGTGCATTAAACACTGAAGATAATATCAACAAGCAATTTCTTTCGTTGCTTGTAATCAATAGTTTTCTACCTCCGAGTGGTGGTGGGTTAGTAAATAAAACCTCTTCAACAACTACATCGCAGCAAAGCAATTCAGGAATCTCATCAGGTTTTTCAAATTCTTTAAGCGAATTACTCTCTAACCAGCTGAGTAACTGGATGTCGCAATTGAGTAAATCTTTTGAATTTGGTTTTAATTATAGACCAGGTTCTTCAGCAAACAACTTAAGTTCAGATCAGTATGAACTAGCTGTCTCCACTCAGCTTTTAGACGACCGAGTTACAGTAAATGGGAATGTGAACTATGGACCTCAAAGCAATACAAACTCAATTGCTGGTGATTTTAATATCGATATTAAATTAAATAAAACTGGCAAACTACGCTTTAAGGCCTTTGCTCGCTCTAACGATGAAATCATGGCCTCAACAACAACTCAAACTTACACTACAGGTGCAGGTTTAGTGTATCGAGAAGATTTCAATAATTTCAACGATCTACTTCATCGAATAAAATATACGTTCAAGCAAGAACCGTTAGTTGTTCCTTTAAAAGATATCCCGCAGCAAGAGATTCAAGACACAACAAAAACCAAGAAAGATGAGAAGCCATTTCTAATTTTAAAATAATTTTTAAATGTAAGGTATAAGGCAATGGTATATTAAACAGCAATACA
>JAYTVX010000335.1:0-2534 GCA_043743775.1 Bacteroidales bacterium
GTTGACATTTCCAAACGAGAACTCTCAAGGATTAATCTTACCAATTTAGCAAAACTCGAAAGATACTTTCCCGCTTGAAGAGGGTCGTTCCGAAATATATAGCTTTGTATAGCCGTCAGAGAGTTAAAAATAAAATGAGGGTTTATTTGGCTTAGTATGATTTGTTGTTCAATTTTATTGAATCGAACCCAGAGTCGCCTCCTTGATAAAAACAAAAAAATGGTTATCCCAATTAGAATTAGAATGATAAGCAGTAAGATGTAGATTGTGATATTGCTATTTGATAGCACTGAGATGTGGGATACATTTTGTAGACATAATAAACTTTCTACGCTTAACTGTATCATTAGGCTAATTCTGGAAAGGACAATGAAGAATACCATCTCTGTACTCGGATTAAAATTAAAAACCCCTCAATAATAAGGGGTTTTTTTAAGATTTAAAGGATAATCTACCTGTTATTTTCAGTAAAATCTCTACCAGCCTTTAATGCTTTGAGGTTTGTATTCACAAGTTCCTCACCTTTTTTCCCAAAAAGTTCACGAATTCCATCCTCTAAACGTTCAAATGGGATATCGATAAAAGGAGATGCAGCGCCAAGCATAACAATATTCGATGATCGAGATGAACCTGCTAGTTTTGCAATTGCATCAGCATCAATGGCGATATGGTTTGGTAGTAATTTGATCTGGTTAATAATTTCATCCAGTTTGGGGTAATCGTTGATATTATTAAAGGGGGTAGTATTGGTAACCAACCAGCCCCCTTTGGATAGGAAGGGTAAGTATCGTAAAGCCTCCATAGGTTCAACCGAAAGAATCAGGTCAGCTTTTCCCTTTGGAATCAGATCTGATGCTACAGGTTTATCCGATATTCGTAAATGCGATTGCACATCTCCGCCGCGTTGGCTCATTCCGTGAACCTCCGATTGCTTTAAGTATAAATTGTTTTTTACGGCAGCAAGTCCAATGACAGCAGCAATTGAAAGTATACCCTGACCACCAACTCCACCAAGTATTATATCAGTTTTCATAATTGTTCTATTTGATTTGTTTACTAATTAGATTCATTTTTTTCAGCCTTTTTGCGGCGTGCAAATGTTTGAATACATTCTCTCTGAGGAATAATAACCGAAAGACCTTTGTATTCTAATTCTTGTCTAATTATTCTAACATTCTCCTCGTGGTTTTTCTTTAGGGGAGTAACAATTTTCAGATGTTCCAGATCAACACCTATACCTTTACAGATATCGTAAAGACGACCATGTGCAGCGGATGTCTGGCCACCAGTCATACCTGTTGTAGAGTTATCGGAGATGATTACTGTGATGGGTGAATTTTTATTTACAGCATCGAGCAATCCTGTCATTCCGCTATGGGTGAAGGTTGAGTCGCCAATTACAGAAATAGCTGGAATTAAACCTGCATCAGCAGCTCCTATCGCCATTGTGATCGATGCGCCCATATCAACACAGGAGTTAACAGAGTTGAAAGGAGGAAGTGCAGCTAAAGTATAACAACCTATATCGGAGAATACACGACCTGTACCGAACTCTTTTAGAACTTCGTTCAAATCCTCGAATACATCAATGTGGCCGCATCCTTGACACAATGAAGGGGGACGGTTTTTAACTACCTCTGGGACTGCTTGACCTTCCTGAATATCCATACCCAAGGCCTTGGCAACGATATTTGGATTTAACTCTCCATCGCGGGGTAATGTACCATCGAGTCTGCCGTGAATAGGTTTTCCAAGGTTTAAGAAACCTCTTAGCATCTCTTCAATAATTGGTGCGCCATCCTCAAGGATTAAGAGTGAGTCGCATTGATTGTATAGCTGAGCAACTTGCTTCTCAGGCAATGGGTATTGACTTAATTTAAGGATTGGATTAGGGTTTTTTCTATCAGCATAGTTCTCCATTAAATAGTTAAAGGCTATCCCAGCAGCAATTATTCCTAATTTCTTGTCTGGTCCATC
Organism: Bacteroidales bacterium; assembly: GCA_043743775.1. Taxonomy (GTDB): domain Bacteria; phylum Bacteroidota; class Bacteroidia; order Bacteroidales; family Tenuifilaceae; genus UBA8529. The sequence goes on from JAYTVX010000335.1 coordinate 1,978, forward strand.
AATGATCTGATTGAAAGGGGATTTTTCTGATTCAACCTCCATTACGGGTTGCATCCCTAGTAATTTTTTATAGTTTTTGCGAGCAATTGCTGGTAGAAGAACGAATTGGCGTGGATCGGATGGTAAATGAAGTTGATTCTGTTTTTTCATCTCTGACCGTTGAACACCTGCACGGGAGTGGGCTAAACGAGTTGTAATACGAATCATCACCGGTACATTGAGTTTCTCTGAAAGTTCAAATGCATGGTATGCCATTTCGTAAGCCTCCTGTTGATTCGATGGTTCAAGGATTGGAATCATTGCAAACTTTGCATAGAACCTCGAATCCTGTTCGTTTTGTGATGAATGCATCGATGGATCATCGGCCGAAACAACAATTACGCCACCATTAACACCCGTGATTGAAGTGTTTACAAATGCATCTGCTGCCACGTTTAATCCAACATGCTTAAAGCAAACCATAGAGCGTTTACCGGCATAGGACATTCCGAGGGCTGATTCCATTGCAGTTTTTTCATTCGCCGACCAAACCCTATTTATGTTTAGATCTGCTGCAA
>JAYTVX010000336.1:0-14652 GCA_043743775.1 Bacteroidales bacterium
CTATAAACTCGTTTCTGATGTCGCCGGATTAAAACTTCGATTGCAGAATCTCTGCCATTTACAAACTCTTGAACGAGTTCATAATCGCTTAAATTATAAGCATCCACAACTACCTCCTAACTGGTTTGGTTAATGGGTAGAGTTTTTTCGATAGGCAGAAATATTTTTTAAGTTATTGTTACGCAGTAATTATTATGCAATTAACTGAAATTATTTCAAAAAATCAAAGAAAGTTAAAGCTAAAAACCTAATTCTTTGTTTGGGAATTATATAAATGATCTTGTTTTATTAGTTTTTACTGATATTTCGGCAATTAAGTTCCAATAAGGGTTAAGAAGTTTGGCTATAGTTAGAACTCAATCAAACAAACAGCTATAAAATTGGTTATAAACTCATACCTTTGCAGGTCAATTTGAAGAGAATGCCTCAAAAAGAATTAAAGAATATTATTGCCATTAAGGGTGCAAGGGTTCATAATCTGAAAAATATTAGCCTTGATATCCCCAGAAATAGGCTAATTGTTATTACTGGCCTTTCGGGTTCAGGAAAGTCATCATTAGCATTCGATACCATTTACGCCGAAGGACAACGCCGATACGTTGAAAGCCTTTCTTCCTATGCCCGACAATTCCTTGGAAGAGTTACAAAACCTGAAGTCGATCTAATTTCGGGAATTCCACCGGCTATTGCCATTGAACAAAAGGTTAATTCGCGAAATCCACGTTCAACGGTTGGTACATCAACCGAGATATATGACTATTTAAAATTGCTTTTTGCCCGAATCGGTAAGACCTACTCCCCTATATCGGGAAAAGTGGTTAAAAGGCACTCAATTACCGATGTTGTTAACCGTATTTGCTCTTTCGCCGATGATACTAAAATAGTGCTCTTTTCCCCTATTAAGCTTAATGGGAATGGATCTATTGACGATAAATTAGCCGAGCTTGTTAGAGAGGGGTTTACCAGAGTTGAGGTGGGCGATCAAATTATTAGAATTGATGAGGAGAAGACAAGAGATTTACTCAAGATTTCAGGTGCAACTCTTAAGCTAATCATCGATAGGTTTTCAGTCTCGCATTCCGATGATTTTATCAGCCGCTTGGCTGATTCAGTTCAAACTTCTTTTGCTGAAGGAGATGGCAAGTGCTATCTTAAAATCTATAATGGGGATGATATTGTTGAGGAAACCTTCTCGAATCGTTTCGAAGCTGATGGTATTGAATTCGAAGAACCAAGTGAACATCTTTTCAGCTTTAATAATCCGATTGGAGCATGTCCACGATGCGAGGGTTATGGTAAGATCATTGGTATTGACGAAGATCTTGTAATTCAGAATAAGAGTTTATCACTTTACGAGGATGTTGTTGTTTGCTGGAAGGGCGAAAGCATGAGCTGGTATAAGGATCAGGTTGTTAAAAATGCCGAAAAATACGACTTTCCAATCCACAAACCTTACTATCAGCTTAGCGAACAGCAAAGACAAATCCTATGGGATGGGACCAAAGATTTTGATGGGATCTACAAATTCTTCAAGCATTTAGAGGAGAAAAAATACAAAATACAGTACAGAGTAATGCTTTCGAGGTACATGGGCAAAACCATTTGCCCTGAATGTAAAGGGGGTAGGCTTAAGAAGGATGCAACCTATATCAAAGTTAATGATTATACTATTCATGATTTAGTAAACAAGCCTGTTTCAGAGTTAATCACCATCTTTAATACCTTCAAACTCAATGAGCACGATAGTAAAGTTGCTAAAAGAATTCTAATCGAAATTAAAAATCGAATTAATTATCTTGGTAATGTTGGCCTTGGGTATTTAAACCTAAACCGCTTATCAATTAGCCTGTCAGGTGGAGAATCGCAACGAATAAATCTCTCAACATCATTGGGAAGCAGCCTTGTAGGCTCACTCTATGTTCTTGACGAGCCTAGCATCGGCTTGCACTCACGAGATACACAGTTATTAATTGGGGTATTGAAAGATTTGCGAGACCTGGGGAATACTGTTATTGTTGTTGAACACGATGAAGAGATCATTAAATCGGCTGATTGGATTATCGATATTGGACCTCTAGCCGGCCGACAGGGAGGTGAAATTGTTTTCCAAGGCGTAAAAGACGATCTCGAAAAGGCTACAAATAGCCTTACTGCAGATTATATTAATCATATCGAAAAAATACCAATCCCTTCACCCCGTCGTAAATGGTCAAATAATATAGAGGTACTGGGAGCCAGAGAGAATAACCTAAAGAATATCAATGTAAAATTCCCATTAAATGTAATGACAGTTGTTACTGGCGTTAGCGGTTCAGGTAAGTCATCACTCGTAAAAGGAATTCTTTTCCCCGCATTATCGAAGATGATTACTGGAACAGGCGAACGTCCTGGCCAACACGACTTAATCAAAGGGGATATCCATTTGATTAAGGGTGTTGAGATGGTTGACCAAAACCCTATCGGCCGGTCATCGCGGAGCAATCCGGTTACTTACATTAAAGCATGGGACGAGGTTCGTAAGCTACTATCGGAGCAACCCTACGCAAAACGAAGTGGGTACAAACCATCGCACTTCTCGTTTAACGTTGAGGGTGGGCGTTGCGAAGAGTGTCAGGGTGAAGGGGCGATAACCGTTGAGATGCAATTCATGGCCGATGTTACCCTTGTTTGCGAGACCTGTAATGGGAAACGTTTTAAGGAGGATGTTCTCGAAGTGAAATATAATGGTGCCAATGTTTTCGAAATCCTTGAAATGACAGTAAATCAGGCTATAGAATTTTTTGATAGCGGAAAGTCATCTACTGAAAAAAAGATTGTGGAGAGGTTAAAACCATTACAGAATGTTGGTTTAGGTTATATCAAACTCGGCCAAGCATCCAGTACTCTTAGCGGAGGCGAAAGCCAAAGAGTTAAACTTGCCTCATTCTTACAGAAAGATCAAGCGATTCAACCCCACCTGTTTATTTTTGACGAACCCACTACAGGGCTACATTTTCACGATATCAGAAAATTACTGGAGGCTTTCAATGCATTGCTTCAAAAAGGGCACAGCCTTATTATAATTGAGCACAATATGGAGGTTATTAAGAGCGCCGATTGGGTTATCGATTTAGGTCCCGATGGAGGAGATAAAGGAGGAGAACTGGTCCATGAAGGAACTCCCGAAGATTTCGAAAAATCGAAAACCTCTATAACAGGAACCTATATCAAAAGTAAACTGAATGAGTTTAACATAAAAAAATAGTCGCATAGCTTTATGCGACTATTCAATATATTAAACACAATAATTATTCCGTTTTCAACCCAAACATAATTGCAACACAACCGCTAGTTGGGATATCTGTGTTCTTTTCATCGCTGGGAATTTTAACTACGATAATTAGCTGCTGAGTAGCCTCAACCTTAAAATCCCAAGAGGTTGCATAGTTATTATTCGCATTAGTATAAAGAAGTTTCTTGTCAACATCAAAAACCTTGAATTCCACTTTACGAAGAGATTCCTCACAGCAGATCGATATTCGATACTCCTGTCCAGCATAAAATGTTTTAAAAAGTTCAGCATCCTCCCCTTCGGTAAGAATTGCAGCATTGAAGTTTCCATCATGTATATAGGGTGCAAGTTCTTGCTTGCAGATCTTCTTTGCAAAATTCTTACACTGAGCAACACCGGTCAAAGATGCTGCTAGAAACAAGCAGACAATAGCAATGTAAGCCAGTGATTTCATATCTTGTATTAAGTTATTTACAATGTATACTTATTGCGAATCTCAAGAACTTTAACCTTGAGCCTCGAAAAAACTTCAGGACTAACCGAAGAGACATTCTTTGATCGAAGTGTTGTAACTCCACTTTTCTTATCGGGAATAGCCTCTACACCTGAAACGGAGATATTTACTTCCTCATAAATCTTTTGAATCTCATTAATATCTTTTAAAACCGATTTAATATCAGGGTTATCCTTATTCTGATTTAACAAATTGATAACGGTGGTCAATGATAATTTTTGGTCAATAATTCGATTCACCAGCTCATTATTCGATTTTGAATTATCGGCAAGTGTTATGGCGATATACAAACCCTCAACCCAACCTCCGACAAGTATGATCGAACCAATTTCCACCCTATCATTCTCCTCAAGATTTGAGTTTGTGTTTAATAAGGTTTCTGATATAATATCAAGGATAACATCCCTATTGTTCACATTCTCCTCAAGTTTTTCAATTATAGTGTTATCAATAGCATTAAGTATGCCAAGACCTTCTGCCATTTTTTTTGAAGCAGTCATATATCGAATTGACGCTTGGGTTTGATCAAAGAGGCTTGCATAGCTAAGGTCGGTACTATATATACCTAAATTCAGGGCCATACTTCTGTTCGTACTATAACGAGAAGTATTATCGGCAGAATTCAAAATTTCTTCGTTATACTGCGCACCTGCTCTTTTAAGAATCATTGCCGTTTCAAGAGGGGAGGGTAATGAGTAGAATACTTGCTTAACAGCCTTAATTCCCTTTATTGCGGTACTATCCTGCGTGAGAGAATTCATATCAACAACAACTTTATCGCTCTTCTTATTCTCCGATGAACAACACACAAGTACCAACGCTGTAAGAATAAAGCTAGATGCTAAAGTTGCCCTTATTCCTGCAAATCCTATTACCATATTTTTACTTTTAATTGGTAAATATCCTGAAAACATTCTATATAACAAGTAAAAATAATATTTTTTTCAGATGATATCACTTCAAAAGTCTTTATTCTCTGTTAAATAAAACTTATTCAGGTTGTTATAGCAATTCAAATCAAATGTAAAAAACTGTATAGCTGATATTTGCAAATTCAATGCTACAAAATAGAACTATTTAAATGATTGCTTAACTTTACCAAAAATATTTTTGACTCATTATGGGCAATCAGAATCTTACAGAAAAACAGAAAGCAGTTGTGGATACTCTTAAATCCATCAATGACGAACAGGTAATTTCATTAATTCAAGAATTCAGGGAAAAGGGAGATCTGTTTATCGTTGAGCCACTAATCGAGCTGCTTTACTCAAAACGAAGCTATTCATTAAAAGAAGCCATAATCGAATTTATTGGTGATATCAAGAATCAAGATGCAGCAGTTATAATCACCCATTCTATTCAAAAACATTTAGGAGATCCCAATACCACTGGATTAGTATCAGCATGCTGGCAAAGTATTCTTGATTTTAGTGATGAAATTCCACTTTTCATTGATATCCTCTGCAATGGTGATTACCTCGCTTCGTTTGAAGCTTTCACCGTTATTGAAAATTCAATAGGGAGTATAAGCCTTAATAATATCGACTTGTATATAGCAACAATAGAATCAAGGCTGAAAGATGCATCGATAGAGAAGCAATCGTTACTTACTGAGACTATTGTTATGTTTGAAAGTTTTAAACGAAGTAACAGTTAAAACTAAAAGAATTCGAATTTAGTATCGTTTGTATTATTTACTATAGTCCCTATACCCAAAAATACTACTACCAACCCTTACCATGGTACTCCCCTCTTCGATTGCTATAGTATAGTCGCTAGACATCCCCATGGATAGCTCCTTGAAATAATCTTTTTGCAAAAAGTGAGATTCTTTTACTCTTTTAAATAGTTCAGCTAACGAGCGAAATTCACTCCGGATATGCTCAATATTGTTGGTAAACGTTGCCATACCCATAAATCCGATAATCCTAACATTATTTAATTCTTTAAGTTCTTGGCTATCTAGCAGTTCTTTGAGTTCTTCAACCGAAAGACCAAACTTTGTCTCTTCCAATGCGATATGAATCTGAAGCAAACAATCAATTACTCTTCCTGCTTTTTCGGCCTCTTTATTGATTGTACTCAATAGTTTTTGACTATCCACCGAATGTATTAGACCAACAAATGGAGCAATAAATCTCACCTTATTAGATTGTAAATGACCAACGAGATGCCACTCAATATCCTTAGGCATTGCCTCATACTTTGCAACCATTTCCTGAACCTTATTCTCCCCAAATACGCGTTGCCCTGTATTGTAGGCCTCCATTACAACATCTACAGGATGCGTTTTGGAGATGGCAACTAATGTGACATGGGCAGGAATAGTTGATTTAATATTCTGAAGATTTGATTGAATGCTCATCGAAATAGATTTTATGCAAATGTATAATGAAGAATGAAGAATGAAAAACGATAAGCAAGAAAGTCTTCTTCAAACAAAAAAGCGCCCCTTAGGACGCTCTTTTTCTTATCGTAAATCAGAACTATTTCAACTCGTGAATTACTAATCCGCTACGGAGTTTTGGTTCAAACCAAGTGGTCTTTGGAGGCATGATGTTTCCAGTATCGGCAATATCAATTAGCTGTTTCATCGAAACAGGGTAAAGAGCAAAGGCAACCTTTGTCTCTCCGCTATCAACGCGTTTGCTAAGTTCACCTAAACCGCGAATACCACCTACAAAGTCAATTCGTTTTGAAGTTCTTAGGTCTTTGATATCAAATATTGGCTCAAGAACCATGTTCGAAAGGATTGTAACATCGAGAACTCCAATTGGATCGTTATCGTTGTACGTACCAGGTTTTGAAGTTAATGAGTACCACTTACCATCAAGATACATACCGAAGTTATGAAGTTTGGATGGAGTAAATATTTCCTTACCCATCTCCTTAACCTCAAAACTAGCGTTTAACTTCTCGATAAGCTGTGTTGGTGTTAAGCCGTTAAGATCTTTTACCAAACGGTTGTAGTCAATAATACGAAGTTGATTATCGGGGAAAATAACCGCTAAGAAGAAGTTATACTCCTCGTTTCCAGTATGGTTAGGATTAGCAGCCTTTTTCTCGAGACCTACCCGTGCAGCAGCAGCTGTACGATGGTGACCATCGGCAACATATAGTGCAGGAACTTGGGCAAAAATTTCGGTGATGCGTTTATTCACATTCGCGTCATCGATAACCCAGAAGTGGTGACCAAAACCATCCTCAGCAACAAAATCGTAAACTGGCTTATTGTTCTTAACTACATTTTCAACAATCTGATCCATCTCCTTAACAGCAGGATATGCGAAGAAAACAGGCTCGACATTAGCGTTCTGGATACGAACATGAATCATTCGATCCTCCTCCTTATCAGGACGGGTTAGCTCATGCTTTTTAATCTTACCATTCATGTAATCATCAACACTACAGCAAGCCACTAGTCCGTATTGTGTACGACCAGCCATTGTTTGCGCATAAACGTAGTACTTCTCGGTATTATCTTGTACTAACCATCCATTTGCTTGCCATTTCTTGAAATTTTCAACAGCTTTATCATAAGCGGGTTGAGTATGCTCATCGATAATTGGATCGAAATCGATTTCCGGTTTGATGATATGAAGGAGTGACTTCTCTCCTGCTTCGTTTTTTGCCTCAACAGAATTTAAAACATCGTAAGGACGTGAAGCAACCTCTTTAGCAAGCTCCATTGGTGGGCGGATACCCTTAAAAGATTTTATTTTTACCATTTCTATTAATTGATTTATTAATGCTTAAAAAAAATTTGCGTCTCAGCGGCTTTGCGTTAAAAGAATTGAAACGCGAAGACACGAAGACGCAAAGATAAATCATAAAAAAATATTTTACTTGTTAACCTGATATGTTTTATCGCCACTTTTTATAAAGCCAACAATCTGGTTCGCCGATGCTAAACCTGCGTTGATATTGGCTTCGGAAGTTTCGGCTCCCATTTTCTTAGAAGTTGCAAACACTCTACCTGGGAATTTCTCAACCAATTCAGCATGGCATTCAGCCATAATATCAGTTGCATATTTCAGATCGGTGCGTTCAACGAAAGCTTTCTTCATGCCCTCCTCGTCAATAACCTCTTTACGAGCAGTATTGATTAGGGCAGCGCCCTTTGGCATTTTGGTTAACAAATCGTATCCAATCGATTTTTTGGTTTTATCGTTTGCAGGGATATGCAAGGAAACATAATCGCATTTGCTGTATAGCTCCTCAATAGTAGCAACAACCTTTACACCATCCTTCTCCATTGCCTCTTTCGAAACAAATGGATCAAAAGCATAAACTTCCATTCCAAAGCCTTTACCGTACTTTGCTACGAGTTTACCAACGTTACCATAAGCATGAATACCCAATTTTTTGCCCATGATTTCAGTTCCTGTGCCAGGTTGGAAAAGTCCCCGAGCCATATATATCATCATGCCAATTGCAAGTTCAGCAACAGCATTTGAATTCTGTCCAGGAGTATTCATTGCAACAACACCCTTCGCAGTGCAAGCAGCAAGGTCGAGGTTGTCATACCCAGCACCAGCACGAACCACAATTTTCAGGTTCTTACCAGCTTCAATAACTTCTTTGGTAACCTTATCGCTGCGAACAATAAGCGCATCGGCATCGGCAACGGCGTTTACAAGATCGTTGGGATCGGTGTATTTTTCGAGAAGAGCAAAGGTAAAACCGGCTCCCTCAACAATTTTCTTAATACCCTCAACTGCAACCTTTGCAAAAGGCTTTTCAGTTGCTACTAATACTTTTGCCATGGCTATATGGATTTTTAATTAATAATGATATCTGATATTCAAGCTAAAAGTTAAAATAAAGGTTGAACGACCTGTGATCATTCAACCTTTTTTTTCAAATTTAAACTATTAAGCGTTTATTTTTTCAAATTCCTTCATGCAGTCAACCAAAGCCTGAACGCTTTCAATTGGGCAAGCATTATAAATAGAAGCACGGAAACCACCTACTGAACGGTGACCCTTAATTCCCACCATGCCTTTTTCTTTAGCAAATGCCATAAAATCGACCTCTTTAGCTTTGTATTGCTCCGACATTACAAAACAAACATTCATAATCGAACGATCCTCCTTAGCGGCAGTACCTTCAAACATTTTATTCCTGTCGATTTCAGCATAAATCAAATCAGCTTTTTGATTATTGATTTTATGCATAGCAGTAACGCCACCTAATGATTTAACCCATTTCAAGGTTTCGTGCATAACAAAAATTGAGATCACGGGAGGTGTGTTGTACATCGAATTATCTTTGGCTTCTTCGCCTATGTGGGTTCTTAAATCCACCATGCTAGGAAGTTTTCTGTCCATTTTGCCCAAAATATCCTTACGAACAATAACAAAAGTAACCCCTGCTGGTCCAACGTTCTTTTGGGCACCACCATAAATCAACGCATACTTCTTCACATCAACAGGACGGCTCATAATATCGGAGCTCATATCGGCCACAAGGTTTATAGGGCAATCGATATCTGTTTTAATTTCGGTACCATAAATGGTATTGTTGGTTGTGATATGGAAATAATCAGCATCGGTAGGGATTTTGTATCCCTTAGGCACATAAGAAAAGTTTTTATCGGACGATGAAGCAACTACTGCTACCTCACCATATAATTTTGCCTCTTTAATAGCTTTTTTAGCCCAAACACCTGTCTCAAGGTAAGCAGCCTTTTTATTTAGCAGGTTAGCCGCTACTGTGTAGAATTGAGTTGAAGCACCACCACCAAGAAATAAAATTGCATAATTATCAGGAATGATTAACAAGTCTCTCCAGAGCTGTTCAGTTTCAGCCATTACTCGTTCCCAACCCGGAGTCCGGTGTGAAATTTCCAAAAGGCCAATTCCAGTGTTGTCGAAATCTCGTATAGCATTGATTGTTGCTTCAATGACTGGTTGTGGAAGAATACAGGGACCGGCGTTAAAGTTATGTTTTTTCATGGTAGGTATATTTTTAAAATGTAATACAAAATAATTTACAAGGTCAAAATTCTCTGTTTTTTTTGATATTTCCTAATAAATCCGAACTGATATTAAACATATAGCAACAAAACTATAAGCAATAGCAAATAAGCAACTTTTCTTATAGCATTTTAGCAAAAACAAATTAGTTATAAAGGTTCAGACAGTACTGATGGAATTATATGTGTACCTTTTAATATTGGAATAACTGATGTTAAATCTAGAGTAAAGCAATAGGTGATAACATCATCAAATCCTAACTTCTTTAAACGATGCTTTTGAGCCACTTTCTCGATGTATACATTCATATCATCCTTCGCCATCGACCACATATCCATTGAAGCATTCACTGAGTCGCATTTTGTAAAGAAATTTCCCATACCAATTAGGTTACTAGCAATTGCACCTGCCAGGAGGGCGTCTTCAATACAAAATTTTCCCTTCCAGCCAGAGCAAAGGATAAGAACATCCTTAGCTTGACTATTCAAGTATTGAATTATAGCTGTTAAATTTAGAAAGGCTCCAATAATAACCTGATCGGCTTCTTTCCCAACGGATATTGCATTTGTACCATTAGTGGTACTATAAACAATGGTTTTACCTTCAACTATATCTCTGGTGAATAAAAAAGGAGAATTTCCAAAATCAGCAAAATCGAGCTTTTTGCCATCACGTTCGGCTACAACCATATAGCCTTTATCCTTATATGCTTTAGCTTCATCGACACTTTTAACTGGAATTATCTCTTTAACCCCATTATGCATCATGGTACAAATAACAGATGTTGCCCTAAGGACATCAACAACAACAACTATTTTATCCTTGGGATCATAAACTTTAAATAGCTCCGTGGAAAAGCAAACCTCAACTGTATTCATCTATTTTTCAATTATTGCCCGCAAATGTAGTAAATGTGAAACAAAAAAGTAAAAAACACCAATAACAAAAAAGGACTCCGATTAGGAATCCTTTCTATTTGTTATTGAGTAATCCTATTTAGCCAAATGAAATGGTGGTTTAGTAACCTTTGCCTTCAACTTTTTATCTCTAACTCCGATAAAAATCTCGGTACCTTCCTTCCAAAATCCTTTTTTCAGGTACCCCATACCAATACCCTGTTTACTCATTGGTGACATTGTGCCTGAAGTAACTTCTCCTATTTCGTTACCCTGTGCATCATAAATAAGGTAATGTTGACGAGGAATACCACGATCAATCATGATAAAACCTTTCAACATCTTTTCGGTGCCCTCTTTCTTGAGTCTTTCCCAAATATCGCGGTTGATAAAGTTTTTTCCATCAACAAATTTGGTAATCCAACCTAAACCCGCCTCGATAGATGAAATATCATCATTCATATCATTGCCGTATAAGCAGAATCCCATTTCCAAACGGAGGGTATCGCGAGCGCCTAGACCTATTGGTTTAATACCATATTCTTTCCCTGCTTCAAAAACTGCTTTCCAAAGTTTAGCAGCATCTTCATTGGCACAGTAAATTTCGCATCCCCCAGCACCGGTATAACCTGTTGTGGCAAATATCACCTCTTTAATACCTGCAAAAGGAATCTTTTTAAAAGTGTAATACTCCATGCCTTCAATTGGAACATCCGTAAGCTTTTGCATAGCCTTAAGAGCAAGAGGACCTTGAATTGCAAGCTGAGCAATTTCATCTGAGGCATTATAGAGTTCCTTGCCCACTGTTAGACCGAACTTAGGTGCGTGCTGGCAAAGCCAATTCCAATCCTTTTCGATATTCGATGCGTTTACAACAAGGAGGTAGGTTAGACTATCAACTTTATAAACCAAAAGATCATCGACAATACCACCTTTTCCATTGGGGAAACAGCTGTACTGTACTTTTCCATCGAAAAGAACTGATGCATCATTGCTAGTAACATACTGAATAAAATCTAATGCTTTGGGACCTTTAATCCAGATTTCGCCCATATGCGATACATCAAAAACACCAAGTTTTTCGCGAACAGTAATATGCTCGTCATTAATTCCGGTATATTCAATTGGCATGTTATACCCTGCAAAAGAAGCCATTTTAGCTCCAAGCTCAATATGGTACTGTGTAAATGGAGTATTTTTCATTGTATATTTATAATTGTTTAGTTACTATTTTTCTCAAAAACACACAAAGCTACATTTTTTTACTTTATGCTAACATGACTTTTTTCAATTATTCGTAAAATCTTATTTCAATGGGCATTAGTTATTGTAAATCTTACGGTTAACTGTAAATTAATTTAAACAAGATTCATCTTGTTTATTTTTTTTTGTAATTTAATGCTTGAAATATGGAAGGTTAGCTTATTTTTGCCTATGATTAATTATCATCTATCAAAAACAATTGTCTTTTATCCATAAAATGAAGAATTTTAGGCGCATAAATATGGACTACTTGAACGAGATGTCGGAAGGTAGTGAAGATTTAATGATAGATTTGATTGAAATGTTTATCAAACAAATCCCCATTTTCTCTGAGCAATTGGATAATTTATATCGAAGTGGTGATTACGTTTTGCTCGGAAAACTTGCTCACAAGATTAAAAGTTCAGTTGCAATGATGGGAATCAAAGAGCTCACAGCTGATATGAAAGTTTTAGAGATCATTGCTAAAGAAGGGAAAGAAACTGAGAAATACCCAGTTTTCATCTCAAGGTTTAAAACAATTTCGAACGAGGCAATTATTGAACTAAACGATATTCTAATAAAACTTAAATAAAAATAAAGCGCTATGCTTAAAGTAGATAAAATTGGAAATGTAATGGTTGTTTCCTTCGACCAAGACAATAAGATAAATGTTACCGTATCGCAAAAGATCAAGATAGAAATAACTAAACTTATTACACCTCACTCGAAACTGGTGCTAAACCTTGAAGGAATCAACTATATCGATAGTACTGGATTTGGTATGCTATTATCAATTTTGCGTACTTGTAAGAACAATCAAAGTTTACTAAAACTTTGCAACATCTCTCCCGAAGTTATGGAACTGGTTAAACTGCTCCAACTTCAAACGGTATTTGATATCAGAAACAGTGTAAATGATTGTTTGAAAGGATTTGAGTAACGAATTTTACAATTTGAAAAAAATAAATGTATAGCCGGATTTATTAATCCAACTTATCTATTGTTAATCAAATAATAAACCCGTCATGGATTAAATTCTGACGGGTTTATTATTTGATTCTATTATTACTTAAACACTAATTCATTGCTATCGAAATAGTCAATGGTGATGGTATTATCCTTATTAACTTTCCCTGCAAGGATTTGTTTCGAGAGCTCATTGAGGATATACTTCTGCATCAATCGCTTTAAAGGCCGAGCGCCATAAAGTGGATCGTAACCATGATCGGCAATCCAATCGATAGCACTTTCTGTTATTGCAATGGTTACACCATTCTGAGTAAGCATCCCCTGTATTTTTTCAAACTGCATAATAACGATCTGCCGTATCTCCCTTTGACTTAAAGGGGTAAACATAATTATTTCGTCAACTCGATTTAAAAACTCTGGGCGAATTGTCTGCTTAAGCAAATCCATCACCATTATTCGTGATCGTTCAAATGCTTCATCGCTATCCTTGCGGCTAACTAATGATAAATTCTCCTGAATGATCTGCGATCCAATATTCGAGGTCATGATAATAATTGTATTCTTAAAATCTACCGTACGGCCCTTATTATCGGTTAATCGGCCATCATCCAAAACCTGAAGCAGGATGTTGAAAATATCGGAGTGAGCCTTTTCGATTTCATCGAGTAAAAGTACTGAGTAAGGTTTATGACGCACAGCCTCCGTTAGCTGTCCCCCTTCGTCGTACCCAACATACCCTGGAGGAGCACCAACTAACCTCGAAACCGAATGACGTTCCTGATACTCGCTCATATCAATTCGGGTTATCAGATTCTCATCATCGAACAGGAACTCTGCTAATGCTTTTGCAAGTTCAGTCTTACCAACACCCGGTTCACCAATAAGAATTGGATTATTCTTTGTCCGTCTGGTAAGAATTTGTAATACTCTACGAATTTCATCATCACGACCGATTACAGGATCGAGTTAACCTGAACGAGCCATCTCGTTCAGGTTAAGCGCAAAACGGTTAAGCGCATTGTAGGTTTCTTCAACTGTTTGGCTTTCGACCTTAGCCCCTTTTCGAAGTTCAATAATGGCTAGTGTTAATTCCTTTTCCGTAATCCCTGCATCCTTCATCATTTGTGAAACCTGATCACCATCTGCAAGTAAACCAAGCAGAATATGCTCAACCGATACAAATTGATCACTGAGTTCATTACTAAAATCATTTGATTTCTGAAGTACCCGATTTGATGAGGGACTTAAGTACTTTTCACCTCCGCCTACCTTAGGGTACGATTCAAGCATCTTGGTTAGTACCGCATCAAAGGTTGATGGGTTAACCCCCATTTTTCGAAGGATAAACCCTATTATGCTTTCATTTTGGAAAATTAATCCTTTAAGTAAATGTGCAGGTTCAATCGCTTGGTGGTTATAATCTTGAGCAATTGTAAAAACTTGTTGAATTGCCTCTTGCGATTTGATTGTAAAATTATTTAAGTTCATAGTCAATTCATATTGAAAAAATCTTACTGCTCAAATTAATTGCCACAACACAATATAAGCCAAAATGTCTGCTTAACCTTTGATTATTAAGTCATTTTAGCAATCAAAAAAAAGCGATACACCTTTTAGTGTATCGCTTAAGTACTTAACAAATGGTTAAAAATTAATACTCTTACTATTTTGGAGCGGTCGCGGTCTCAACCTCTTTTGGAGACATCACAACCTCTACAATATTACCCTGATTGAAAAGTTTTTCAGCAACAGCCTTCACTTTTGCAATGGTTAATCCAT
>JAYTVX010000337.1:0-8058 GCA_043743775.1 Bacteroidales bacterium
ACATTCCGGCAAAGTACCAACCAAAGACTTCATGTTGAGCTAATGCTGATTAAACTTTGCGGTCTTAATCAGGAAAAAAAAAAAGATAGTAGCTCAGAAGTAGATGAGTTAACTCCAGAACCTGAGATTAAACAAAATGGCATTAATGAATTTGTTCCAGAACCTGAGGTAAAGAATGATACCCTTAAACTGCCCGTTGAGGTAACTGTTAATGAACCCATTGTTAAACCACAGGTAAGAAACAGCGCACCAAAGTCATTCTCCATAAAAGGGGCAGTAAACGGAACCCCTTCGGTTAAATTACCGGAAATAAGCGAGATTGAAACCGACTTAACCCTCGACGATGTAGGGATTATTCCTGATATTGATGAGGTTATCCCTGATATCAACGAAGATAACCTAAAAGAGAATTGGTTGCTTTTTGCCAATCGAATCAAAGACTCGAACCCGAACCATAGCAGCATTCTAATTGCTCATCCACCTCAGCTGATAAACGAGTTTCAGGTAAGTATTATACTAACTAGCCAGCTTCATGTTGACCTATTTCTCGAAATCAAACCCGATTTAGTGCTATTTCTTCGGAATCAGTATAAGAGTAAAATGATAAATATTTCTGAAATAATTGAAGAACTTCAAATTCAGAATAGTAAACCCTATACAACCGAGGATAAATTTAAATTCATGCTTCAGAAGAATCCCACATTAGTGAAATTAAAACAGGATCTTAATCTTGATTTCGCATAAAATATAAACTTTTAACAGGTTTTAAGAAGATGAAGTCAATAAGTAATATATCAATTCCATCGTTTGTTGAATTTAAGCAGTTGCTGTATGAGCTTTTTTTAAGTATTTTTGTTTATCGGTAAACACTGATTATTAAACATAAACTTATAAACCATGATAGCTAAGAAAGTAGAAGAAACGATTAACAAGCAGATAAATGCTGAACTTTGGTCAGCTTATCTCTATTTATCCATGTCGGCTTACTATTCATCGATTGGATTGAGTGGATTTGCAAATTGGATGCGTATTCAATGGCAGGAAGAGGTTGCACACTCATTAAAGTTTTTTGATTATTTGGTTGAAAGGGGAGGTAGTCCTGTGCTTGCAGCAATTGCCGATGTTCCTAAGAAATGGGATGGTCCACTTGCCGCTTTCGAAGAGGTTCAAAAGCACGAACAGCTTGTAACCGCATTAATCAATAACCTTATGGATGTTGCCATTGAGGAAAAGGATCATGCCACAAAGAGCATGTTACAGTGGTACGTCGATGAGCAGGTTGAAGAGGAAGCTAATGCCCAGGCAATATTAGATAACCTTAGATTAGTAGGTGGAAAAGGCGATGGCCTTTTACTTCTCGATAGAGAACTGAAACTTCGTGTTTTTGTTGATCCAACCGCAAAACCAAAACCATAGTAAATACTTTAAGTATTTCAAACTCGTTCTGCCATAATAGCATGTAATGAGTTGATTTGAACAATATTTGGCATACTAAAATCTTTGTGGGCGCAATGATCTGCGCCCATTTTTATTTTTGCATGGTATTTGACATAAAGAAACCCTCTAGCAAATCGAAAAAAACGGTTAAATTTGCTGATTCAAAAAAATGTTAAATAAATATCACAATAATGGGTATTATAGATGGTATAATTGCTAAACTCTTTGGAACCAAGACCGCACGCGACTTGAAAGAGCTTATGCCGATAGTTTATCAAATTAAAGATGCTTATCCACGTTTTGTTGGCCTTACACATGATGAACTTCGTAGCGAAACCGAACGATTAAAGAAAAAGGTTCGTGATTATATTGCTGACGAAGAGAATAAGGTTGCCGAACTGAAGGCTCAAATGGAAGCCGAGGGTGTCGACTACGACGAGAAAGAACGTGTATACGCCGAGGTCGATAAACTGGTAAAACAGGTCGATGTAAAGATTGAAGAGATTTTAAACGAGATATTGCCCGATGCATTCTCCATTGTTAAGGAAACGGCACGTCGTTTTAAGGAGAACGAAACGATTGTTGTTACTGCTAATAACTTTGATAGAGATCTAGCGGCAACTAAAGATTTTGTAACCATCGAGGGCGATAAAGCGATTTATAAGAATCACTGGATGGCAGGAGGCAACGAGATTGTATGGGACATGGTTCACTACGATGTTCAGCTCTTGGGGGGCGTTGTGCTGCATCAAGGGAAAATATCGGAGATGGGAACAGGTGAGGGAAAAACTCTCGTAGCAACCCTACCAGTATTCCTTAATGCATTAGCGGGTAAAGGTGTTCACCTTGTTACCGTTAACGATTACTTGGCTCGTCGTGACTCCGAGTGGATGGGACCAATCTACGAATTCAACGGTTTATCGGTAGACTGTATCGATAAGCATCAACCCAACTCAGAGGCTCGCCGTAGAGCCTATATGGCCGATATTACGTTTGGAACGAACAATGAATACGGGTTCGATTACCTACGTGACAATATGGCTATTTCACCAGAAGACCTAGTTCAGCGCAAGCATCACTACGCTATTGTCGATGAGGTTGACTCCGTTTTAATTGATGATGCTCGTACTCCACTGATCATTTCAGGCCCGATACCCAAGGGCGATATACAGATGTTTGATGAGTTTAAGCCAAAGGTTGAAAAGTTGGTTAACGCTCAGCGTAATCTTGTTACCCAGCTTCTTGCAGATGCTAAAAAGCTCATAAATGAGGATAAAACCGAAGAGGGTGGTTTACTTCTTCTTCGCGCTCATAAAGGGATGCCCAAGTACAAACCTTTAATCAAATTCCTCAGTGAGCAGGGTATGAAAGCGCTCCTGCTTAAGACCGAGAACTACTACATGCAGGATAATAACAAGAATATGCATGTTGCTACTGATGATTTGTTCTTTGTTATTGAGGAAAAACTTAATGCAGTGGAGTTGACCGATCAAGGTATTGACCTGATCACGACCTCTTCTGAAGATCCAAGATTCTTTGTTCTTCCTGATATAGGAAGTGAAATTGCTGAACTTGAGAAGAGCAATGTAAGTAGTTCCGAAAAATTAAACACTAAGGAAAATCTACTTAGAGAGTATTCGATAAAATCGGAGAGGGTACATACTGTTCATCAGCTGCTCAAGGCTTACGCAATGTTCGAGAAGGATATTGAATACGTGGTGATGGACAATAAGGTTAAGATTGTTGATGAGCAAACCGGCCGTATTCTCGAGGGACGACGTTATTCCGATGGTTTACACCAAGCGATTGAGGCTAAAGAGAAAGTTAAGGTTGAGGATGCTACGCAAACATTTGCGACCATCACCCTACAGAACTTCTTTAGAATGTACCATAAGCTTTCGGGTATGACGGGTACTGCCGAGACCGAAGCAGGTGAGCTTTGGACCATATATAAGCTTGATGTTGTGGTTGTTCCAACAAACCGACAAGTAATCCGTAAGGATATGGAGGATTTGGTTTACAAAACCAAGCGCGAGAAGTATAGTGCTGTAATCGATGAAATTGTAAATCTTACCAATAATAACCGACCAGTATTGGTGGGTACTACCTCGGTTGAGGTATCGGAGCTGCTGAGCAGAATGCTCAAGATAAAGGGTGTTAAGCATAATGTGCTAAATGCAAAGCTTCATCAACGTGAGGCTGATATTGTTGCCGAAGCAGGTCGACCAAAAACAGTAACCATTGCTACCAATATGGCAGGCCGTGGTACTGATATTAAGCTAACTCCTGAAGTTCGCGCTGCGGGTGGTTTGGCAATTATTGGTACAGAACGTCATGAATCACGCCGAGTTGACCGTCAGCTAAGAGGTCGTGCTGGTCGTCAGGGTGACCCAGGTTCATCACAGTTCTTTGTTTCGCTTGAGGATGAGTTGATGAGACTTTTCGGTTCAGACCGGATTGCCAAGATTATGGATAGACTCGGCCTAAAGGAGGGAGAGGTAATCCAGCATTCAATGATATCAAAATCAATTGAGCGTGCGCAAAAGAAGGTTGAGGAGAACAACTTCGGAACTCGTAAACGTTTGCTCGAGTACGATGATGTGATGAACTCACAGCGTGAGGTTATCTACACCCGTCGTCGACATGCACTGTTTGGTGAGCGCGTTGATGTTGATATTGCAAATATGCTTTATGATGTATGCCAAGCCGTTGTTAACGAATGCCATGGAAATATGCCATTCGATGATTTCAACCTTGAACTTATCAGAAATCTATCCATTGAATCTCCGCTTGATGAGAAGGAGTATATGCAGATCAATGCAAATGAATTAACCGAGAGAATCTATAAATCAGCTATCGCTTCGTACGATCGTAAAAGTGCAATTATTGCCAATCAAGCCTATCCAGTAATTAAGGAGGTTTACGAGAAGCAATCAGCATTATACGAGAATATCGTTGTTCCAATCTCCGATGGTCAAAAGGTTTATCAGATTGTTACAAACCTCAAAAAATCTTACGAATCAGGAGGAAAAGAGCTAACACGCTCATTCAGCAAATCAATAAATTTAATGGTTGTTGATGAATACTGGAAAGAACATCTTCGTGAGATGGATGAGCTAAAGCAAAGCGTTCAGAATGCATCGTATGAGCAGAAGGATCCTTTGTTGATTTACAAATTCGAGGCCTACGAGCTATTTAAGATAATGCTCGATAAGATGAACCGCGATGTGGCATCAATCCTAGTCAAGGCTTTTATTCCTTCGAGTGATCCTAGTCAGGTCCATGAGGCTAGGCAGCAAAGAAAACTGGATATGAGTAGGTATGAAACAAGTCGTACCGATGCTCTTCAAGCGGGCTCAAATACTCAGGAACAAAGGCACGAGCCTATTCGGGTTGAGAAAAAGGTTGGTCGTAACGATCAATGCCCCTGTGGAAGCGGTAAGAAGTATAAAGCTTGCCACGGACGGAATGAGGCGGGAGTTTAATAGGAAAAGCTATACAGAGTTTTAAAATATAAACCACAAAGTTCACAAAGTACACACCAAGCACACAAAGTATTTTTCCTTTGTGATTTTAGTGTAGCCTTAGTGAACTTTGCGGTAAAGTGATTTATGAGAAATACTCATAGGTTATAACCAAGAAGTTACTATGTCGACAGAACTATTTCTTCAAATAGAAGCTAAGCAAGCAATTGAGAAGTTATACGGGGTAGTGCCCGATGACTCACAAATGCAGATTCAAAAAACCCGAAAGGAATTTGAAGGCGACTACACGTTGGTCGCCTTTCCTCTGCTTAAGGTATCTAAAAAGAATCCCGAAGCAACCTCTCAGGAGATAGGTCAGTACCTTACTGAGAATAATAAGCTAATTACGAAATTCAACGTTATTAAGGGATTTCTTAATCTATCGCTATCGAATGAGTATTGGGCCGAAATGTTGAACGGTATTGCATTGACTAAGGATTATGGGTTTAAGCCATCCGATTCGATAAACAGGTCAGTTATGGTTGAGTTTTCATCGCCAAATACCAATAAGCCTCTTCATCTAGGTCATATCCGAAATAATCTACTCGGATTTTCAATCTCTCGTATACTTGAGAAGAATGGTAATCTCGTTAAGCGGGTGAACCTTGTAAACGATAGGGGTATTCATATCTGCAAGTCGATGCTTGCATGGCAACTATTTGGTAATGGAGAAACACCAGAATCATCCAATAAAAAGGGTGATCATTTGGTAGGCGATTACTACGTTCGATTCGATAGGGAGTCCAAAGCCGAGATTGAGGTGCTGAAGTCAAAAGGATTATCGGAGGAAGAGGCAAAAGCCAAAGCTCCTTTAATGCATCAAACCCAGGAGATGCTTCGTAAATGGGAATCTAAAGATCCTGATGTTTACGCACTCTGGGAGAAAATGAACGGTTGGGTTTATGATGGGTTCGAAAAAACGTATCGCGCACTTGGTATCAGTTTCGATAAAACATATTACGAATCGCAAACATATCTTCTTGGGAAAACTATAGTTGCTGAAGGTCTGGAAAAAGGAGTTTTTAACCAACGAAGCGATGGTTCTATTTGGATTGATCTTACTGGAGATGGGCTGGACGAGAAACTTCTGATGCGTTCCGACGGAACCTCCGTGTATATGACGCAGGATATTGGAACCGCAATTCAACGTTTTGATGAGCACCACCTCGATGAGCACATCTATGTTGTAGGGAATGAGCAGGAGTACCATTTTCAGGTTCTTAAGTTGGTGCTTGCGAAGCTGGGTTACAAGTGGAGCGATAACCTGTTTCACCTATCCTACGGGATGGTTCAATTGCCCGAGGGCAAAATGAAATCGCGTGAAGGGACTGTGGTTGATGCCGATGATCTTGTTGAAGAGATGGTATCAACAGCGCGTGAAATGTCTGCTGAACTTGGTAAACTAGATGGATTAAGTGATGCTGAGGTAGCATCTATTTGCAGCATGGTTGGGCTTGGGGCGCTGAAATATTTCATCCTAAAAGTTGATCCTAAAAAAAATATGACTTTTAATCCCCGTGAATCAATCGATTTTAACGGGAACACAGGTCCGTTTATCCAGTATACCCACGCAAGAATATGCTCAATACTTCGTAAGGCTCAGGATATGGGGCTAAAGGTATCCGATTCGATTTCAAGCCAAGGTTTCTCCGTGGCGAAAGAGGTTGAATTGGTTAAGATGATTAGCGAGTTTTCGATAATTGTTGAGCAAGCAGGGAGAGAGCTTAGCCCATCGTTTATTGCTAACTATGTCTACGATTTGACTAAGGAGTATAACCAGTTCTACCATGATTTTCCTATCCTGAAGGAGGAGAAATCCGATATCCAGGCATTAAGATTATCCCTTTCGAAAATTGTTGGTGAAACCATACGAAAGAGTATGTGGTTACTTGGGATTGATGTACCCGAGAAGATGTAGGGGAATTGAAAAGTGAGTGGTGTGAAGTGAGAGGTGAAAAGAGACTGGAAATACTATAATTATATCCTATAAGATCACATTCTATCCTATCAATATGAATCGTTTTAAAACTGTCTTTCTAGTATTTTTTCTTTTTATAACAATCCCCACTATTAGCCTTTCACAGATTCGGAACTACGAAGTAGGAGCATCGATGGGATTTACTGCTATAACAAATAATCAGAGAAATCCATCTCTCTTTTTTCAGAAAACAACGGTTTCATTCGGCTATCATCCTGATTTGAAGCATGGCATTCGAACCGGATTATCGTACTCCAATAGCGTTGAGGGTTGTGACGAGGTATTTGAGATTCCCCTTTACTACTCCTATAAATCCAAGAGCGAACGAAGCCATGGAGTTATATCTGCAAGTTCAATCTCCGAATTCGTTTTTCAGGTAATAGGCCTGCTGCTTCCCCATCGGGTAGAATTAAGTGTTGGCCCAGCAATTGGGTACATTAAAAGGAATAATGACTATTTTAAGGTTAATTCTAGCAACAATCAATACTATTCCGATGAATTTGTTGCCGACCGGAAAATATCGCTATCATTCGATATTGGCGCAAAGCCATCCTATGCGATTGGGCCGGTTAATATTTATTTTGGATTTGGTATAGGTTACCTACTAACAAAGAATTTTAAATACGTTTCGGATAATCCCAATCTAAGTGGAAATCGCCCAGGATTTATAATAAAAGGTGATGTTGGATTATCTGTTTCATTTTGATTAATCAACCGTTTGAAATAGCGCTCATTTTAGCTAAGTTTGCAGGCGAAAAATAAGTGAATAGATAAAAGTTAAAAGTGAAAGGTAATAGTTAGCCTTTGGCTGTTAACTGTCAACTATCAACTGTCAACTATTTTACAAGATATGTTTGAGAATTTATCCGAAAAACTCGAGAGATCCTTTAAACTACTAAAGGGCGAAGGAAAGATATCAGAGATTAACGTTGCCGAAACCCTTAAGGAGGTTCGTAAAGCGCTGCTCGATGCCGACGTAAACTATAAGATAGCCAAAACCTTTACCGATGAGGTAAAACGGAAGGCATTGGGTCAGAATGTGCTTAACTCGGTTAAACCGGGGCAGATGATGATTAAGATAGTTCACGATGAGCTGGCTGAGCTCATGGGTGGTAAAGC
>JAYTVX010000338.1:0-7371 GCA_043743775.1 Bacteroidales bacterium
GGTAGGATAGCACCAAGCTGGTTAAAGGTTATATCTACTACAGGCCCAATAACCTGAACTATTTCACCATACAAATCGGCCATAACAGTTTACATTAAATATGAATGTGACAAAATTAGCTAATAAATGAAATAATTGTGATAAACGTTAAATGTTTATTTTTTGGGATTACTTTGATAGTATAATCCCATATACTCTTGCAAATATTTTTCAATCTCATTTTTCAATTCAACCTGTCCATATTTGTCAGATAACGAGCCTAGTTCCTGCAATGTTTGGAGGTTTAGCATTTTCTCGTTATCAACTGAATTATCGAAGCGACTACTCAAGCTGAAAAGATATTTTAAGTTCTCTTTGGTTGCCTTTAGGTAGTCGGTTACAATTTTATTCCCTTTTTCGTTCTCGTTGATTTTGTAGTATGATTCAGCAATCCCTATTGTGAAAATATCGTAAGGATATTTCCGTTGAGGCATTAAATCGACGATTTTATTTAGAACTTTTAGCGCAGAATCTTTTTTATTTTGATCGATCAACGCCACCGCTAATCGGTTAAAGTTGTTTCTTAACCTTAGGACTGATGTGGTACGCTGATTGTTGTGGTCGATATTTACATCGGATTGATTCATCCGGCCCCAGCGGAATTTACCCATCAAGTTGTTGTAAAGAATATCAACATCAATTCTTCCTACTGATAGAAAATCTTTGGGATTTGTTTTAATTGGAACTAGGCGATAAGCAAATCCATCAAGCTGTAAATAGTCACTTAATCCTATATCAGAATCACCATAAGGAGAAACAAAGTATATTGGACGCTTCCAGTTATTGTTTGCAAGAATATCAAGCATAATCATATCGCTCTTTTGGATATAGCTCTTTTTGATGATCCAATCCATTTCGGAGACGATTTGAGAGGAGTCCGCGATGCTAACAATTTTGTTTGCAAGAATCGTATTCTTGTTGATTGAGAGTTTGTAATTCTTTGTCGGCATGTAAGCAACTGGATCTTCATCAGGTACTTTGTACTTCGTTTCGGGTTTATCGCTGGCAACAAAGTCCATTACCTGTTTTAGTTCAATGGCTTGGTTGAACCTATCGATGATATAAACAATATCGCGCTTTCCTTGAACGTATTGATCACTATTCATGCTGATTGGGAGCGGATCCGATTCGTAGGTTTTTCGTTTCATCTGGTCGATATACCAATCGGTTCCCAGTAAGCTGAGATTACAAACCCTAACATCGGTTCTGATACCTTCAACCTCTTGTGCATACCATAACGGAAAGGTATCGTTATCGCCATTGGTGAAAAGAATCGCATTGGGGGCACAAGAATTAAGATAATTGAAAGCATAATCTCTTGCTGTATATCTACCGGAACGGTCGTGATCGTCCCAGTTTTGAGTTCCCATAATTATTGGTACACCAAGGCATGCAACCGTAACCAAGGTGTTTCGACTAACAGGTTTAAGATATTTTGATAATCCTTCGGAAATAGCTAAAACGCCCAATCCAACCCATATTGCAAAAGCATAGAACGAACCAGCAAAGGCATAATCGCGCTCACGTGGTTGTAGTGGGTACTGGTTAAGGTAAACAACAATTGCTAATCCTGTTAAAACAAAAAGGAGAAGAACAACGCTAAAATTTCTTTTATCGCGCAAAAATTGAAATCCAAGTCCGAGTAAACCTAAGATTAGAGGAAGAAAATAGTATTTATTGCGCCCAATCTGATTTAGCTGCTCGCTTGTTAGGTGATCCTGATTGCCAAGATGTATAGCATCTATCGGTTTTATACCGCTTATCCAGTTACCATTAAGGAGTCCTCCTTGGCTTTGAATATCATCCTGTCGACCGACAAAATTCCACATGAAGTAACGCCAGTACATGAATCCAACTTGGTAGCTGAAAAAGAAGCGCAAGTTTTCGGTAAAGGTTGGGATATTTCTGACCTCTTCTTCTCCATTCTGATTTTTTACTCTTTCGGGTTTCCCAACAATATCCGCCCATTTTTTGTACTCATCATCATGACCCTCTCCAGGACTCCACATCCTTGGAAAAACGGTTTGAAATCTATCGTCGAATTTATAGGTAGTTTTAAGATAAGATGGCACATACTTCCCGTTTCGGGGTATATAGGTTGTTTGATTTTCGCTGCTTACAACAGGAGCATTATAGTATTGACCAAAGAGTAATGGCCTATCACCATATTGCTCCCGGTTAATATAGCTCATGAGCGAGAATACGTTCGAGGGGTTATTCTCGTTAAGCGGAGTATTGGCAGAAGATCGAATAAGTATTAATGCATAGGATGAGTACCCGATAAGGATAACTGTTATACCAAGAATAATGGTGTTGGCTAATACTTTTTTATGCTTTAGCGTATAGCTAAGTCCCCAGATAAGAAGACCAATTAAAACAATAGTATAAAAGATTAGCCCGCTATTAAAGGGAAGTCCAAAACCATTAACGAATAGCAATTCGAACCATGAGGCAACCTTGAATGTTCCGGGAACAATGATATAAAGTACTCCACCTAATATTGCAACGGCAGAAAGACTTGCCCAAATCAAACCTTTTCTGGTTATTGTGTACTTTTTGAAGTAGTAAATAAAAACAATTGCAGGTATTGTTAAAAGGTTTAAAAGGTGAACACCAATTGATAAACCCATCATGTAAGCAATAAAAATTAACCATCGATTAGCGTATGGTTGATCGGCTTCATTCTCCCATTTAAGGATTGCCCAGACAACAATTGCAGTAAAAAATGCAGAAAGAGCATAAACTTCACCCTCGACAGCTGAAAACCAGAATGCATCGGAGAATGTATAAACCAAAGCACCAATCAAACCGCTTCCAATAATTCCTATAAGATCTGCAGTTGTTGGTTCTGCATCTTTTTTTACAATTAATTTTTTTGCTAAATGGGTGATAGTCCAAAAAAGGAAGAGTATTGTGAACGCACTTGCAAGTGCCGACATTATATTAACTGTAATTGCAACTTTCGATGGATCGCTAGCAAATAGTGTAAAAAACTTGGAGACTAGCATAAAGAATGCATTTCCGGGAGGATGTCCCACCTCGAATTTATATGAAGAGGCAATAAACTCGCCGCAATCCCAAAAACTAGCGGTAGGTTCGATTGTCAATAAGTAGACAATTGCCGCAAAAAGGAATGCTGCCCATCCACTGATGTTGTTGATTAAGTTGTACTTTTTCATAGTATGGTTAAAATATAATCTGCTAAAGTAACCAAAATTCGTATTCAGCCTGACCGAATTGTAATTTTAGCTTTTTTTATATCGATCTAAATATGTTTTTTTGAATTACTTTTGCTCACTAAATAACACATTTATGAAGGATAATAATTGGAAAGATAGACTTAATGTGGTTTACTCTACTAATCCCGATTATCAGTTTCAGCAAAACGATGAATCCGAAACGATGACACTTCCTCCCCAAAAACAAAATTTAGTTGTTGCCATTGATCGAAAAAATAGAGGTGGTAAAACAGTTACCCTTGTTAAGGGTTTTATCGGAGGCGAAGATGATTTAGTAGAATTAGGAAAAAAACTAAAAACAAAATGCGGGGTTGGTGGTACCGCCAAGGATAAAGAAATTGTTATTCAGGGAGAGTTTAAAATTCGTATTGCAGATCTTTTAAAAGAGTGGGGTTATCGAGTAAAAGTATCAGGGTAATTAAAATTAAACCGATGGTAAAAAGATTTTTATTTGTCTTTTTGTTTTTTGTTACAACGCATTCAATGGGTCAATACTACTTAACAGGGGTTGAACCTTTCGGAACAAAATGGAGACAGATAAAAACCAGTCATTTTAGAATTATTTTCCCTCTTGAGGCTGATAAAATAGCCAATCGGTATGCAAACTTACTAGATCGAATTGATAGCGTGGCACCTAAATCGTTATCGGCAAACCAAAAATGCTTCGATGTTGTTATTCACAATCATAGTATGCTATCCAATGCTTTTGTTGCTTGGGCACCAAAACGGATGGAGATTATTGCACAACAGCCATCATCGATGTACGCTCAGCCTTGGCTTACCCAACTTGCCATTCATGAAACTCGCCACACATCGCAGCTCTTTAAGCTGAATGGAGGATTAATCAAGCCAGCATCATACCTGTTCGGCGAACAGATAGTGGGTGTTACTGCCGGATTTGTTCCAAGTTGGTTTCTTGAAGGGGATGCCGTTGCATTCGAAACTGCAACCTCAAATTCTGGAAGAGGACGGCAAGCCGATTTCTACCAGTACTACCGGGCTCACTACTTAACCAAAACAAAAAGATTTAAGTACGATAAGTGGTTGCTGGGTTCGTTTAAGGATAATATTCCGAATCACTACAACTTTGGTTATCAACTTGTCAGTTATGTTAAGCTGGAGTATGGCGATCAAGTTTGGGCGAATACGTTAAGATATGTGTCACGCTACCCTTTTACCATTATCCCTTTCTATTTTGGCCTAAAGCAGCAGACCGGTCTTTCGAGAAAACAGCTATTCAAAAAAACCTTTAATTATCTCGATAACCTCTGGACCATCAACCAAAAAAGTCAAGGGTTGGGTAAATATCCATCGATGGTAAAGGCGAATCGTGAATATACCGATTATCGATATCCATTTTTTTTAAACGATAGCTCGCTGGTTGTATTTAAAACAAATCTTTCAGCAAATCCACGTTTTATTCTTGTTGATGTAAAAACAAAGAAGGAAAAGACGTTAATCCGACCCGGATATTTAACGAGCATTCCATCATACTATAAGGAGAATATCTTTTGGACCGAATACCTACCCCAAATTCGATGGGAGTATAAGAATTTCAGCGTTATCAAGTATTATAACATTTCAACGAGGAAAGTTAAAACGATTGCTAACCGAGGCCGGTACTTCTCGCCTGCTTACAGTCCATTGGATGGACTTATCTATGTAATTTCTGGTAAGGAAGATGGTAATAATTCAATAGAGGCATTCAGCTTAAATGGAGAAAAGCGGAAAACAATAATCCTTCCCAACTCCTATCAATCCTTTGAAATTCACATAAACGCAGATGGAAAACAGCTTATAGCTGGGGTCGTAAGCGATAAGGGAAAATCAATTGTAAGAGTGAATGAGGATGGTAGCTGTGAGCTTATCTATGGTCCAACTCACCTCGATATTCACTCAATCTCCTCGAATGGCAATTATATTCTCTTTTCAACTTCATTTGAGTATAGGGAGAATGTGTTTGCGTTAAATTCGAAAACAAAGAAGGTGTACCAGCAGACAAAATCGGCGTATGGCTCAACCGACCCAGCATACAACCCAATATCGAAAGAGATTGTTTTCACAAGTTATACTGCTAATGGTTATTGTGTTTCAATGGCTAAGGTTGATACCGTTAGTTCAAAGGTTAATTTGAAAGATATTTACGATGATTTGACCGCAAACCGATTGAGCTCAGCCGAAAAATTCAATATCGATTCAACCGCAATTCAAAGCAATATCTACAAAATAGATAAATATAGAGGGTTTAAAACCCTTATTAATATTCATAGCTGGGCTCCTTTCTATTTCGACCCGAATCAATTAACCACAGGTGAAGCACAGGTGAAACTAGGAGTGACAATTTTTTCACAAAACCTTACTGGATCATCGGTTTTAACCGCGGGGTATGGTTACGATAAAGTTCACCTTGCTCGCATCAACTATCAGTATTTCGGATTATTCCCTGTTTTATCCTATGAATTTGATCTAAGCGAATATCCACCTTCGTTATATTATAAAAAAAACACAACGGTTCCAAGAATAGAAAAACAACGTAAAGAGTCAACGTTTAGCGTATATCTTCCATTGAGATTATCAGCAAATCAATTTTCAACGATTCTTTACCCTTTCGTTAAGCTGGTTAGCAGTAACGATTATCTTTTTTCTCCCAATGATAGTTTATATCACAAAGGATTACAGCTATTTAACTACAGGATATTCTTTTCGTCATTGCAACAACAAACGGTTAAAGGAGTCCGCCCTCGGTTTGGTTTTGTGGCTGATATCAATTCTGAAAATGCTCCATTTAATAGAAATAATTTTGGGTCATTATTTTCGGGTGATTTTTTTCTCTATCTCCCGGGTATAGGAACAAACCACAGCCTTCTTATCAAGCATAGCCTTCAGAAACAGAATATTAATAGATTTATTTTTTCTAATAAAATTACTTTTCCACGAGGTTATCTCGAAAACTATTCTGAGTCGTTCAGATCGATATCCTTTGATTACCTGATGCCGATTGCATACCCCGATTTTGCGTTTGGCTCCATTGCATACTTAAAACGGATATCGCTCAATGCTTTCTACGATTATGCTGAGAATATTGATCCTTCAAAAGCAGGTAAGCCCATTGACATAATGAAATCGTTCGGATTTGAAATTTATACCGATTTCAAATTTTTTAGAACCAGATATCCAATCCGATTAAAACTCCAACAAGGTTGGGCCGGTGATAACTTTTTGCCTTTTAATTCGTTTAGTCTGTTTATAGACTTTTATGGTCAGTAATGGCTTGTAATTAGATGATTTTTCTAATTACAGTTCCACTATGGGATCTAAGAGTAATCCAATTTACATTTACGAACTTTACGAGGGACGATTTTACTATGAGCCAAGAGGATTTAAAAAGTCGTAAGAAGTTGCTAAGACAGCAAATACGTGAGATAAAGAAAAATTTTACCCCCGAGAGAGCGATAATTGATTCTGATAGAATATTTAATCAGGTTGAAGATCTTCCTCAGTTCAAAAAAGCGAAAGTTGTACTTGCCTATTGGTCTTTACCAGATGAAGTGAGCACCCAAAAATTTATTTTAAAGTGGGCAAACGAAAAAAGATTTGCTTTACCCATAGTTGTTGGCGACACTCTTGAAATTAGAGCATTTAATGGTTTGAACAGCCTTATTACCAGTGATTTTTTTGGAATTAAGGAACCCAAAATCGAGGAGTTGATTAACCCCATGGACATTGATTTTGCAATTATCCCGGGTATTGCTTTTGATAAAAGGGGAAATAGGATGGGTCGAGGGAAAGGTTTCTACGATCGATTTCTTAAACATACCAAAGCATACAAGGTTGCTGTCGGTTTCGATTTTCAGATATTAGAGGAAGTTCCGGTATCATCCTTTGATGTTCCGGTTGATTTAGTTATTTCGGTAAAAAATTAGTTGATATGATGAAGAGATTTATTTCCGTTACGATTTTTCTGGCTTTCGCGTTAGCCGTTTTTTCACAACCCGCCGGGTACTATGATCCTGCTACAGGCAAAACAGGAGCAGAGCTGAAAACGGCTTTGTACAATATTATTAAAGGGCACACGTCGATTTCATATGATGGC
>JAYTVX010000339.1:0-4476 GCA_043743775.1 Bacteroidales bacterium
ATGATTTTAACGACACTTATACGTTTCTTCAGCAACAAAAGCCCTCGTTTTTGCATATTTTCCCTTACTCTGAACGCCCGAATACGCCAGCAATTAGCTATGAGGGGAAAATAAAAGCCAATGATGTTAAAGTACGAATTCAGCAATTAACAATACTTTCAGAAAAACTTCACCGTCAGTTTTATCAGGATAATATTGGGCAAACCGAAGAGGTTTTATTTGAATCAACCCATAAAGGTGACTCAACCTTTGGGTTTTCAAGAAATTATATAAAGGTTGAAGTTCCCTACGAGAGGTCATTGGTTGGTAAAATCATTCGGGTGAAAATGACCAGCATAAGTTTGGAAGGGAATATGATAGGAGAAATAATGAATAATGAAGAATGAATAATGAAGAATGAAGAATGAAGAATGAAAATATGGATCTCGAAAAAATTTGTGAACAGGTAGTAGATATATCAAGAGTTACAGGAACATTTATCAAGAATGAACTGAAAACTTTTTCACAGAAGCATGTCGAAACAAAGAGTTTAAACAACTTTGTGTCATATGTCGATAAATCGGCAGAGCAGAAGATTGTATCGTCCCTCACGAAGCTAATTCCATCTGCAGGATTCATTGCCGAGGAAGGAACCGGAGAGCGTTCGACGAACGGATTAAACTGGGTTATCGATCCGCTCGACGGAACAACCAATTTCATCCATGGGTTACCCCCATTTGCAGTTAGCATTGCATTAATGGAGGGTGAGACGGTAATATTAGGAGTTATCTATGAAATCAACCTCGATGAATGCTTTTGGGCTTACACAGGAAGCAATGCATTTTTAAACGGAAAAAAGATTAGCGTCTCAAATATCGAAACAGTTAATGGCTCCTTGATTGCAACAGGTTTTCCTTACCACGACTACGATAGAATGGGACAATTTTTTAAATCCATGGATCATTTTATGCGTAACTCCCATGGGATGCGTCGCTTAGGTTCAGCTGCTACCGATCTAGCCTATGTTGCATGCGGACGCTTTGAAGCATTTTATGAGTATGGCCTTCAATCATGGGATGTTGCAGCTGGGGCGATAATCGTTCAGCAAGCTGGTGGGAAAATAAGTGATTTTTCTGGCAAAAAAAATTATATTTTTGGGAAAGAAATCATTGCAACAAATTCAAATGTTTACAATGAATTTCAAAGTGTTATAAATAATTTCATGATTAGTAAAGACTAGACAACCACCAATGAAAACTCTTTTGTATTACCTTTTCTATATAACAACCTACACCATATCACTACTTCCTCGGAAAGGATTGTATATCATTTCGGATATTGCACACTTCTTTACTTACTATATAGTTCGATATCGGCGTAAAACGGTTGCATACAACCTGAAACACTCCTTCCCCGAAAAATCGGCTGAGGAGATCAAGCGAATTGAAAAATTGTTCTATAAACATTTCAGCGACCTATTCATCGAAACGATTTACCTTCTTCATACTAGCAAAGAAAATGCAATGAAGATGTGCAAGTTCAATAATATTGAAATTCTTCAGAAATACTATCCCCAAGGAAAAAGCGTAATTTTAGCCACTGGGCACTACTCCAATTGGGAAATTTTAAATTTATTTGGACATTATTTAGAACATAAAGTAATTGGTATCTATAAGCCAGTCGAGAATAAAAGGATTGAAACTTTTATCAATACATACCGTGAGCGATATGGAGCTATTGCTGTTCCCATGCATGATGCTTTTCGTACAGTTATATCATATCATCAACAGCATAAACTTTTCTTCTTAGGATTAATTAGCGATCAAACACCCGCTAAATCTGAAATTCGTTACTGGACAACCTTTTTACATCAAGATACCCCCGTCTTCCTTGGTGTAGAAAAAATAGCTATAAAAACGAACCAACCCGTTTTCTTCTGTAAATTGAGAAAGGTTTCACGAGGGAAATACGAAGTTGATATTGATTTACTATGTGAAAATCCAAAGGAGACAAAGGCCTTTGAGATAACCGAAATGCATGTCAAAGCTCTCGAAAATCTTATTTACGAAGCTCCTGAGTATTGGCTCTGGTCGCATCGAAGATGGAAATACAAAAGAGAAGACAATATGATAGTAAAGAATAAGATTGGATAAAAATGCAAAAAGTAGCCGTTGTTATCCTTAACTGGAATGGAGAAATTTTTCTTGAAAAGTTTTTGCCTAGTGTTATAAGAAATACAAAAAAAACAGGCATTGAAGTAATTATCGCCGATAATGGCTCTACCGATGGTTCTATTCCTTTTATTGAAGATAATTACCCAACCCTACAAATAATCAAACTCGATCAAAATTATGGTTTTGCATCGGGTTATAACTTAGCGTTGAAGCAGATTGAATCCGAATACTTCGTTCTTCTAAACTCTGATATTGATGTCCCCGAAGGATGGTTGAATCCATTGATTGAGTTTATGGATAATAATCCAAATGCTGGAGCTTGTATGCCCAAAATTATGGATTACAATAATGCAAGCCACTTTGAGTATGCTGGTGCCGCTGGAGGTTTTATCGATTTCTTTGGCTATCCGTATTGTAGAGGTCGAATACTATCGTGCATTGAGGAGGATAAGGGGCAATACGATGAAGCGCTTGAAGTATTCTGGGCAAGCGGAGCATGTTTATTTATTCGATCAAAGATCTACTGGGAGGTCGGAGGGTTAGATGATGATTTCTTTGCGCATATGGAGGAGATAGATCTTTGCTGGAGAGTCCATAATTTGGGGTTTTCCAATTGGTGTGTTCCAAGTTCAAAAATATATCATGTTGGGGGGGGCACACTTCCAAACAATAATCCTCGAAAATTATACTATAATCATCGGAATAGCCTTTATATGCTTTTTAAAAATCTACCAAAGAGTAGGCTCTTTCTAGTAATTTTTATACGGCTGGTTTTAGATGGTTTATCGGCTTTAGCCTACCTCACAAAAGGTAAGTTCAACTTCTTTAAAGCCGTACTTATGGCACATTATTCCTTTTGGAACAACATAGGTAATCTTCGAAAGAAACGTAAAAAATTAAAATCCAAGATTGTTAAAAAGAATAATTTCATTCTAAAAAGATCTATTTTAATTGACTTTTTCTTGCTTAATAAAAAGACATTCAATGCTCTTTAACTTCAATGGTTTATATTGATTAATATCATCATTTATCGAGAATAATAATTTGCTATATTTAGTATCTTTGACGCTTGTTTTTATGTGGATTTGATTCTTTTTTTACTCTTTCTGAATGATGAATTCTAGCAAACTGACATTAAGGGAATTACTCATCCATTCCCAAAAGAATTATTCTAATAAACCCTCTTTATCTTTTGTTGGCGAAAGGCCTATAAATTATAACGAACTAGCGAATGCTACTCGAAATGTATCCGGAATACTTCTTGCTTTAGGAGTTGAAAAAGGGGATCGTATAGCAATAATTGGTGAGAATAGCCCGAGCTGGGGTGTAACCTATTTTGCAATTACTACGATTGGTGCGATTGCCGTTCCAATACTTACAGATTTCTCTGATATTGAAATTGATAATATTCTTGAGCATAGTGAAGCGAAGATTATCTTTATCTCATCAAAACTTTACTCTAAACTCAGTAAGGATAGATTGAAGAATATTGAATCGGCTATACTTCTAAATACATTTGAAATTATCGATGATTCAACCTTTATCCCAGGAAATCAAATGGAATATAAGGAACCTTCGACAATACCCAATCCTGTTTTCAACAACTTTTTTTTCCCAGAACCAAAAGAAGATGATCTAGCAGTCATTCTTTACACATCGGGTACTACTGGTAGGTCGAAAGGGGTAATGCTAACGCATAAAAACCTTGTTTCAAATATCATCTCTACTATTGGGATTCAGAGCATGACCTCGAAGGATCGATTACTTTCCGTTCTCCCTCTTTCGCATACCTATGAGTGCACTATCGGGTTCTTACTCCCTATGCATAATGGAGCATCAGTTTACTACCTCACTAAACCACCAACAGCTTCAGTGCTTTTACCCGCGATGAAAGTGGTAAGGCCCACAATGATATTAACGGTACCACTAATCATTGAAAAAATTTACCGAAGCAAGATTCTACCTGAATTAACATCATCGAATTTTAAGAAATTCCTGTTTGGTCTGACTCCTACCAGAAAACTAATGCATCGGATTGCTGCAAAAAAATTACATAAAACCTTTGGGGGTAAACTACACTTCTTTGGTGTTGGCGGGGCCAAGCTATCGTTCGAGGCTGAGCAATTTTTGCATGAAGGAAAATTCCCATACTCCATTGGTTATGGTATGACTGAAGCATCTCCCTTAATAAGCGGTTGCACACCCCGAATAGTTGGTTTCCGCCAAGCAGGATACTGTTTACCAGGGCAAGAACTTCGGATTGATAATCCAAACCCTGAGAATGGCGAAGGAGAAATTCATGTTCGTGGGGCGAATATTATGG
>JAYTVX010000340.1:0-4369 GCA_043743775.1 Bacteroidales bacterium
TTACGAGACAGAATGCCCTTTTCATCGTAAGTCCATGCTGGTCCGTATTCAATCCCATTTATGTAGTTAACCCTTCCAGCAACCTTCCCATTTGGATAAAATGTAGTCCATACACCCTGTAAAGAATTGTTAATGTATTCCCCTGAAAGGATCATCGATCCCTGTAGATCATAGTACATCCAATAACCCGTTGTTTTCCCTCCTCGATATTGGCCTACCTGCTTTAGATTACCATTGGGGTGATATATATACCAAAGTCCTTCAAACTTACCATCCTTAAACTCGCCGCTGCTGTGCTTATAATCATTAGGATAAAAACTCTCCCAAATCCCTTGCTTTTTATCTTTACGGTATTGCCCTTTTTCAGAAATCTTGCCGTTCTCGTGGTATTCAATATACTCACCATCGAGTTTACCCAATAAATAGTTCGACTCAACCATAATTGAACCTGAAGGAAAGAAACCTTTTACCTTTCCGACTACTAGCCCATTATTATAAATAGATATTCTCTGTACGTGACCGTTTTTGTAGTATGCTATCAAGGTATCCTGATAGCTCCCCTTCAGCTTCTTCCCCTTATAATTAAGCTCCCCGGTATTCCAGTAAGACATCCACAAACCATTCAAGGTATCTTTCTTGTAACCAGCAATCAGCTTTGGTTTACCCTCGCTGCTATAAATTTTGGAAAGTCCATCAAGCATTCCATCTATATAGTTCGACTCTGAATCAATCAATCCATTGGGAAAATAGGTTGTTAACTTTCCATCTAACTTATTCGATTTATAGCTCCCCTCCTGGTATAAAGTTCCATCGATATTCCAAAAAATAAATCCCCCCAATTTATTGCCATTATTATAGTGGAAAAGGCTTTTTCGTGCACTGCTGGGGTAGTAGTTTAACCATATACTATCGGGCTTGCTATCTTTTAAGTACCCCTCCTGCATCAACCGACCACTCTCATAGTAGAAAGTGTATTTTCCTTGCCTAACAGTATCCGTTCCGTGAACAATCCCAGAATACTTTTCCTTAGGTAAACCATTTGAATAATTTTTCTCAACAGAGATATGCTCCTGTCCACTTCCCTTTATTAAATAAAAAAAAGAAAGAAAACATACTATTACACACTTTGCTATTGACATATAAATTATTCTATTTATGAAAAAAAGCCATCCGACATTCGCCGATGGCTTGATTCAGTAAAATAATCAACTACCTTACTTTTAAAGTATCTGTTTGTATAATATCTTTCTTAATTACAGAGGTATCCGGTTTAGCAATGCTAGCTTGATCTTTAACTTCAATAATAATCTGGGTGCCCTCTAAAGAATATTTTGGTCCATAATCAACTATTGTTGCTAATGAATAAGAGCCCGCTTTAAGTTCATTCGGCAAAACCAATTCAATTGTCCTTGACATTTTAGGAAAGGTTTCAAACTCCAAAGGTTTAAACTCTTTTTCCTCAGCAGTTTTAATATTTGAGGCAATTAAGTAGGCTTTACATTTAGTGATTTTATCACCAAGGTTTTCAATGGTTGCTGAGAAAGCACGGTTATTATCTCCTGATTTAGTAATTTCTGTCATATTACTAATTTTTAAAGAGTGATTATTATTAGACTTTGGAGATTGA
This sequence comes from Bacteroidales bacterium, assembly GCA_043743775.1. Lineage (GTDB taxonomy): Bacteria > Bacteroidota > Bacteroidia > Bacteroidales > Tenuifilaceae > UBA8529. Next base: position 1,628 of record JAYTVX010000340.1, read on the forward strand.
TAAATTAATACACTTATCCTTCCGCTGACCGTAACCCCTGCACCTAAATTTTTGTCAACACTCCAAGTAGTCTGTTCTCGCGTAGGTTGAATAAAAAGCATACACCAAGCAGCGCTAAACTGATCATTTGGAACCATCATTCCAATTTGAATCGTTATCTCATCACCAGAATTCAACTCAAAAAACGAAGGATTAATATTTAGCCAGTTAGCGCATGATCGTTTTGTAGAATTTGGAGCCATAATATCTTTCTCACCTGTAGACGAAGGCATAAAATCAGCTAATGCAATAACAAAAGAGGCTTTAACATTACTATGGTTTTTCACAGTGATAATTTTTGTTTGATTATCCCCTGGTTCAGCACTATACTCAAGCATTACTGGAGCCACCTCAAAATCCTGCCCGTTTACTTTCTGAAATAAGAGAAGAAAAAACGGAAGCAGGTATATGAATTTAATTTTCAAAAAAGATTTCATCCGTGCGAATTTTTATCTATTAATAATATAACTACCAATTTCGTTGACTAAAGGTCATTTAAAATCTTACCTCCCCCACCTCTCCTTTTCAAGGAGGGGATTAGCTTCGCTGATTCTCAATTCTCCCTTTGAATAAGGGGAGACAATGAGGGGTTGTTTTCTTAAACTCAATTTTGCGTTTTTCAACTGAATTTAATTCAGCAAACTCAATTGAGCTAATTTTAAAAGCATTATCTCAATCTAGGGTTTAAATTACTGAGTAAATTTATGAAATTTTTATAAGTTTTGTAATATGTTTTGATAAACTTATCCGAATGAACTGTTAAAACCGATTAAATATACACTTACACCATAAAAAAGATGCTGATAATTACTACAAACGTTTCCGTGGAAAGAGCAGCAGAGCACTCTGTATATATTTGGATTTATATTCAATCCGTATCTCAAAGAGCCTATCACTTCCGCTAATCGGAGCAAGAAATTTTTCAGGTACTCTGTATACCTGCTTAATCAATTCGAACGCATATTGAATCTTCACTTTTACCCTATCGTCATGGGTTCTATAAAAATCCAAAAAGTATTCTTCATGAAATATTATCTTTCTTGTCATGGGGTAAGGCTATCTTAAAGGATAACTAAATCAAAATTTTTTAACAGGAAAATGATTCTTACGACTAGATTTTATGTACCCGAACTCGTTAATAAAATTCCATTGTCATAGAATAAGGTAATTATTGTATGCTTCGACGACTCGCATGAGTTCACCGAAGTTAAACTCAACATATCAATTATGTAGCCGTTGAGTCTGTAAAAACGTCAAGTAAGATATAGGCCAGTCCTTAGCTATACGACATTGAATAATATGCTATAGTTATAAGAAACTGTTTAGGTTTTGAAATACAAAAAAAATTAAACACAGAGTAAAATGAGTAAAGAGCACAGAATAGCACTTTTTTGAAATGGCATAAAACCATTTCTGTACTACACACAACAATTATAAACGCAAAGAGATACAAATATTAACACGTAGATGTTTTTACTTATTTAAAAAAATCTTCATGAGTGTCCGATTTAGTAACGATGTCATTCTTGTGAAGCGTCATCCCGAGCGGAGTCGAGGGATGTATTGTGAAAACTCATGCTTCGACTTCGCTCAGCATGACTACACGGGCATATAGAACGATTATAGTTACTAATTCGGACACTTATAAAATTGTTTTCCGGGCTTTGCGAGAAAAGAGATGAAACTTAAACAGTTTCATAATACTACTACCGGCGAAAAGTATTGATACTAAAGTTCATCAATGAATTCCTTTTTTCATCCCCAATTCCATAGTAAATCACTCACCTGAGAAAGGCTTTAGCCCTTAATATTTCAATGTCGTTGATTTTAGGTTATTAATAATTTCACCTCCCCTACCCCTCCTTTCCAATGAGGGGATTGGCTTCGCTGATATTCAATTCACACCTTTTCAAGGGGAAATAAAGAGGGGTTCTTTTCTTAACTCAACCACATCGGCATACTTATAAATAGCGCTCTAGTATAATATTAACTCTTCTTTACTACTGTACTCTTTAATACAACCGATCTCATGGAGGAGGAAATTTTGATTCTAGCTTTTCAATAAACCATTATTATGTTTTTTTCTTTAGAGTAGTAATATATTCGAATAAAAAGTATATTTGAATTGTATTTAACCTAATCAGATAAGTCGCTTTGAAAAAACACTTACCAAAATATTTTATCTTCTTCACTTTGGTGGTTTTCAGCATTATTCATGTCCAATCCCAAGAGATACTTACACTTCCTAAGGATAAAGCTGATGAAGTTGATAAATACAAAGAGCTGATTTCTCGCTACAAACTTGCTAACAACGCTCAACAAGCGGCCTTCTACCTTAATAAAGTTGCTTTTATATATTGGGAAGAGGGTATTCCAAAAGAGGCCATAGACTTCTTTCTGGAAACCATACCCTTGAATGAAAAAATTGGAAATTACAACGACATCAAATCCGTTTATAGTAATATTGGTCTAATTTACACGGATTTAGATAGGGTTGATCTTGCGCTTGATTATTTCTATAAAAGTTTAGAGGCTCGTAGAAAACTTAATAATAAATCGGAAGTTGTTGCTGGATTGGTGGACGTTGCATATTTACTTACCGCATTAAATCAAACGGAAAAGGCCATATCAAACCTTGAAGAGGCCATAGAATTGGCTAAATCGATTAACGATCCAAGATTAATTTTAAACTGCGCAAAGCTT
>JAYTVX010000341.1:0-3131 GCA_043743775.1 Bacteroidales bacterium
CTTCAACAATAGAGGGTCATTTAGCCCATTACATCGGAACGGGTGATATCGACATATCACGGCTGCTATCGCAGGATAAAATCGACATGATTTCGAACTTCTTCATCAACAATAAAACCCGATTGCTCGGCAGCGCAAAGGTTGAACTTGGGGAAAAGGTTACCTACTCCGAGCTAAAATTCGTGCTAAAGCATTTGGAGTTTATTAGAAATCTGGAAGTTTAGAAGTATACTAAAAAAGAGTTCAGAACTCATATAGACCAGTCTAATCCATGAATTGATGAAAATCAATCATAAAAATTTGCTTTCATAAAGATATTAATTCAACTTTGTCTATATCTCGAAGTTAATCAATACAATAAGATTGAATTCATTAATATTGATAGTTAACCGTAACGAGTTTTAGTTTATTGCGATAGGTTTGTAAACTTAGGGTGACTTTCAGAAATTTTAAGCAACCTAATACATTGATTAAGATCAACATTTACGAAGTAACAACAAATGAAAAATCTAAGATTTAGGACCCAATTAATTATCGGATTTTCAATAGTATTACTTTTCAGCTTGCTCATTGCGTTTATATCATTAATACAGTTACGTAAAATCAGTTCGTATACTGAATTGATTTATTCACATCCGTTAACTGTAAGCAATAAGGTTAAAGATATTCAGATAAATATCAGTATAATTCACCGTTCGATGAACGATATTGTAGCAGCTAAAGATTCAGATTATCTTAACAATTCTATAAAACTTATAGCTCATTATGACAGCCTGATTCATTTAGATTTCGACATTGTCAAAGAACGATTTTTAGGCGATAAAAGTCTCGTTGAAAGCACTTATAAAGCATACTTGGATTGGGAAATAAATAGAAATAGAGTCATTGAACTTAAAAAGGACGGAAATTATAAGGAAACTTTAAGATTAAAAGAGAGTAAAGGCCTTGAACAACTAACGGTATTATTTGAGAGAGCAAAAGTATTGACTGATTTTGCGCAAAGTGAAGCTTACGAATTTTATCAAAACTCAAGAAAAATAGAAAAGCAGGTAATGCTAAGATTTTTTTTAAGCATATCAGCATTATTAATATTGAGTATAATAATTGCTCTTGTAATCTCAAACAATATATCGCAACCTATATCCAAATTTGTTGCAGAAATCAACACAATATTTAAGGATAAAGACATAGCGGAGGGCAAATTTCACCTAAAAACCGAACAAGAATTACTTTCAAGTACAGTTCTTGAGCTAAAAGCGTCCTATAAGAAATTGATGCATTTTAATGAAGAACTCGAAAAGCAAGTTAAAATACAGACAAAAGAACTTTCAGAAAATCAAGGAAAACTGCAAGAACAGATCGAAGAATACTTAACACTTAATGAGGAATATCAATCACAAAATGAAGAACTTTTAACCATAAATGAACTATTAAAAACTTCGCAAACAAGATTAGAAGAACTCAATGCCACAAAAGATAAACTTTTCTCAATCATCTCGCACGATTTAAAAAGTCCGTTTAACAGTATTCTCGGTTTTTCTGAATTACTTATTGAAAACATTCAAGAAAATAATACTGAAAAATCCGCAGAGATGATCTCCGTTATTCATTTAGCTGCTAAACACACCCTTAACCTGCTCGATAATTTACTAGCGTGGTCAAAAGCACAAACAGGACAAACGGTTATCAAGCCCGAATATCTAAGTTTACCACCAATTATACAAGAGATTTTAGACACATTAAATTCATCGGCACTGATTAAGAACATCTCGTTAAGCTATCCAATATCAAAAGATATAATTTTATATGCTGACCCAAACATGTTAAGGACCGTTTTACGAAATCTCGTTTCCAACGCAATAAAATTTACTAATTCAGGCGGGAAGGTTGATATTTCAACAATTTCTGACCAAAACCAGATTAAAATTAATGTATCAGATAATGGTGTTGGCATGAGCGAAGAAATACGAAGTAACCTATTCAAAATAGATACAACCGTAACAACACCTGGAACTGCCCATGAAATGGGTTCAGGGTTAGGTCTGATTCTTTGCAAAGAATTTGCGGAAAAGAACGGTGGGAGAATTTGGGTTGAAAGTGAGATAGGAAAAGGGAGCACGTTTACTTTTACAGTACCTATAAGTTTAACATAGGTCAAGATGATTATTAGAAGTATGCGTGTCTCTAATCAACAGATAATAAGCAAACAAGTTGGATAGTTCCTCTAAATGAAATCGCAACTGTCGCCAATCTAATTTGAATGTTCCAATCTCCCGCTCGGCATTCTAATACATTCGTAAAACAGGCTCTCAGAGCAATAAAGGCTAGCCACACTCATAAAACAAAACCACTTAAAGGTATCTAACAGATATTGGATAGGCTCCACTATCTTAACATTAACAGGTCCTGTGCTTATATAAGGTGATTAATATCATTGAAATATCTTACCGCAATTGCTGAGTATATCATCAAATAATTGTTTTCTTGTAAGACCTAATTTTTATTTATCTTTCTAAACCAAATAACTTGGTTGAGAATAATAACAAATTTGAATCTGTCCTTAATATCAAAAGGTTAAACAAACACTACAGAGGTGCTAAAAAATAAAAATTTTGAATACCTAACAAGTAAATAATAGTGGCGATTACTAGCTAAAGTTGACATTGCGTCAAGTGTATTTAAGTGAGAGAGAATAGGAAACAAAGCATTCAACTGATAAAAACTAATGGCAAAAGAGAAACCTACATACGAAGAGTTAGAAAATCAGAATCGGATATTAGAAGAGGAATTATCCCTTTACAAAACAGTAGTTGAAAATGTGCCAATATCCATATTTGCTAAAGATGCTCAACACGAGTATAAATATCTTATTTGGAACAAAGAGTTAGAAAGAGTGTTCGGCACAAAATCAAATGAAATCATAGGAATAACCGACTATCAACTTTTCGAAAAAAAGGAAGAGGCCGACTACTTCAGAAATTATGATTTATCGGTAATGAATGGGAAGGAGATAATTGATATTCCTTCCGAAGAAATGAACTACCCCGCAGCAGAGCTGCGAGGTATCAGTGCTCCGTAGCAGTCATTCGAACAAACTAAGTTGCACCCCACCTTTGTATATCTGTTTATAC
>JAYTVX010000342.1:0-9514 GCA_043743775.1 Bacteroidales bacterium
CCCTTATTCCCAATAATTATAGTTTTGCTCATTCTATTTTGAGTTTATTATTTGATGAATAATATTAGAAAACCTGAACAAAAATAAGTAAAATTTAATAAAAAAGGGTTTCCTAAGTAACGAAACCTGTTGCTCTCGCAGTTGGAAACAACAAACAATTTATAGATCTTTGCCTGACTTTAAAAAACCATAATCTTCAATTAGTATTAACCAGGTGCACGATCGAAATAAGTAAAACGCTTTATCGAATAGCGATAGGTAAAGTTGAGAGAAATCATTTCTGTGATACACTTGACATAAAGAGGGTTCAAACCGATAGGGTTTAATTTATTAAGGAAGTATTCGAACATTCCAAAGTCAAGGATTTTGTAATGGGATCGGGAACCAGTTTTGGAATGAAAATAACGGGTTTCAGAACAATTGCATTCACCATTTATTGTAAGAAAAAGCCAAATCCAGTATTGACAACTCCTTGTTACAGGTTGCAATTTTACAAATTCTAAAAGATATGCTAGGTTACTCAAAAGAAAGTATTCATAGTTTAATTGAAAATCAGGTGATATATGCACGCAACAACGGATAGTAAATCGAGAGCCTTTATCGACGGGTCGAGGCTGATAACAGAATCGTGTGTTAGAGCCGGAGCGGATGTCTTTATTGGTTATCCGATTACACCCGCAAACCTATTGTATTTATACGCCAGCAGGCGTTACCCAACAATGCTTGCTGCTCCCGATGAAATTACAACGCTGCAATGGATGTCGGGCTTTGCAACAGCAGGTCATGTACCTGTCACGGCAACATCGTTTCCAGGCTATGCACTAATGATTGAATCCATCAATATGGCCTACATGCAGGAGCTGCCCATGGTGGTAATTCTTGTTCAACGCCTAGGTCCAGCAACAGGTACTGCTACCTGTGGGGCACAGGGAGATTTATCTGTTGTATATGGTACTCTTTCGGGTGGCTTTGCACTACCAACATTTTGCATAAGTGATATTGATGATTGCTGGAATCTATCTGCTAAAGCCGTTGAAACAGCGATCAAACTCCGAACACCAGTTGTACTTCTTACATCAAAGGAGATGGTTATGACATTACTAAGTTACGATTGGTCTAAACTTGCAGAAATTAAGCCTGCTGAAGTTAAGAACTTCACAGGGAAGGCACCTTATCTCCCTTACGCTTTCGACGAAAGCCTTGTTCCAGAGTTTTTATCGGTAAAACAAAAAGATCATCAGATCAGGATTACTGCATCTACTCATGATACAAAAGGGATTCTTCAGAATACCTCACTCGAAGCAATTGAAAATACCAAAAGGCTTCAGAAAAAGATGGAAAAGCACTTGGGCGAGTACACTTTCTTCGAACTTGATGAAGAGAAAGATGCAGATACCCTAATTATTTCCTATGATATTACATCACAAGCATCTCGTGAAGCCTTAAAACAGCTTAGGTTGAAGGGGAAAAAAGTTTCGTTCCTTGCTGCAAAAACATTACTACCAATCCCCCCCGAATATATCGAAATATCAAATAGATATTCCAGAATTGTAATTGCAGAGGAGAACCTAACGGGTCAATTTCGCCAACTACTATTCGGTATTGCAGGTCGTAAGGGTGTTTCCGGTGTAAACGGAATGGCAAAAATGATTAGTCCAGCTGAAATAATAGAGGAGGTACTTCGCAATGAATAACAAATCATACCTATCAGGTTCCGAACTTCCCTTCTGTAAAGGTTGTGGACATGCAACCGTTACTCAAAATACAGAGAAGGCACTTCAGAAAATCAATGTTGACCTATTGGATGTAATTCTTGTTACAGATATAGGTTGCCATGGTATTGTCGATAAGAATTTTTTATCCCATACAGTTCACGGTTTACATGGGCGTGCAGTTGCCCTTGGTGGTGGAATCGCAGCAGCATTAAGCAATCCGAGTAAAAAGGTAATTACTTTTATTGGCGATGGTGGCGCAACCATTGGAATGCAGCACTTAATTGGGGCTGCACACATGGGACTCGATATGACAGTAGTCGTTCATAACAATATGCTTTACGGGATGACTGGTGGACAACCATCAGAGTTTACTCCATGTGGATTTAAAACCCCTACATTACCCGAGGGTAGTAATAAAGCCGGCTATGATCTTTGTGAACTCATTACAACCGCTGGAGCATCCCACGTAGAGAGGGTTATTGGTATTGGCGATTACTCCGATGCACTGGCAAGAGCCTTCTCGGCAAAAGGTTTTTCACTGGTTGAGGTGATGGAGATCTGCCCCAGCTACGGGGTAAAATCAAACCCGGGCATGAAGCTTTCGAAGCTGGTTGAGGATGCCGATTGGGCCGTTAAAACTTTTGTAACGGATAAAGACAAAGTATATTCAAAACCTTTCAACCCAAATCCAAAGAGTTTAATCACTGATAAATTTGAGGTTGTTGCAAAACACCCAAGCAATTTAGATAAGCCAATAAGTATAATGCTTTCCGGTTCTGCAGGAGAAGGTATCCAGTCAGCGGCCGAAATTTTTTCAAAAGCGGCAATGGTTGCGGGGCTCAACACGACCAAAAAAGGCAGTTATCCTGTAACTGTTGGTGTTGGCTTTTCTGCATCAGAGATTATCATCTCTCCAGAACAAATTCTTTATACTGGCTCTCCAATCCCTGATGTATTAGTGATTACCTCTATTGATGGCTTGAAATATGCCCGTGGAGCAGCAGGAATGATGAAGGGTGGTCTATTGCTAATTGACGAAAGTCTTGATGTTCCTACAACAGGAGCCAAACTGGTTAGAATTCCTTTTAGGGAGAGGGTTGGTGCTCGAAACAGTGCTTTCTATAGCATTTTTTGGTACCTAAACCACAGCAACATCTTTGCCATGGATGCGTTAAAAGATGTTTTTATGGGTAATAAGATATCCGAAAAAGTAAAAATCGAAACAATGATGAAGTTCTAATAGATTATCAAGCAAGCAATAAAAAAAACCACCGGCAGTAGCCGAATGGTTTTTTGCGTTAAGGATGCTCAAACTATTTCTTAATAAATCGCTTAGTCACTTTAAAATCTTCTCCTCTAAGTTGATAAAAGTATATCCCTGCTGAAATTCCCTTCGGACTCCAACGTTCTGAATAACTCCCAGCAAAAAGGAATTCATCAACTATAACATCAACAACCTGTCCAAGTGAATTGTAAACTGTAAGGCTAACTTTGCTAGATTTTATTAACTTGAAATCAATGGTGGTAAAATTGTCGAAGGGATTTGGATAGTTTTGACTCAAAAAGTTTGTAATAATTTCATTTGACTCCACACCCGTTGTAATGGTGACATTGAAAGAAACGGTCTTGTTAGTAGTATTCTCTGAAATATTCGAAATAGGCATGTTCGTATTAGCACCAGCCCAAGAATGTGAATTAGGCGTTGTATTATCATTAAATGATGCTACTCCGAAAGAACCAGGATATGGGCATCCAGCAGAGTTAATGCTACCAAACGAACTAACCGTTGAACCAGGGTTCGTTGTTGCACTCGCACAAACTGGGTACAGCCCTTGATGAAATCCAATATTAATATCATTGTTATTTACATGAGAACTGACATAACTCCCATCCACATGATAAATGACCATACCATGCCCAGGTAAATAGGCATCAAAAAGCACTTTTTGTCTATTTTCAATCAGAAAATATTCATCGATAGTTGCGGTATTGATCCTATAGAAACTGGTTTTATTCTGTTCTGCATTGCTTAGCGTTACTGGAGTTGCTGTAGAAATCGTAGTGACTGGTGCCCAATTGTATACATAGGCTTTTGTATAAGGGTTGTGGTGGGCAGGGGTTGCTCCATTATTATTCCATGAACCACTGGCCATTATATCCCAATCGCCTGTACCATAAAACTCTCCACCACTGGCAGCTAAATCGATATCATAAAAATCAGATGCACCCATAACATGTCCAAATTCATGGCACACTACCCCAATACTTGTAGTTGTAGCACCACTAAATCCTTCCAATTCGGGTGAGCAAGCATAATCATAAACTATTTTCCCGTCAAGAGTTAAAGAGGGAATACTCCATGAGTGAGACCATATTGCATCTGCACTTGCACCTGCTTCTTCTCCATTACCAGCAAAAATAACGTAGATATCATCAACGTATCCATCCCCATTATTGTCAAAATTAGCGTAGTTTACGTCAGCATCAGCCAGAGTAACTGCTTCAGTTACTAGTTCTCTAGGTTTTAGATCATTCCCACTTGCATCGTTAGCTCCATAGTAAGCCATATTCTGCGAAGCTGTATAAGGGCCCACAACTGTAAATGATAATTGAAGTTGATTGTAAGAATTTTCTAAGTAGTAATCATGAACACTTCCAGAAGCTCCATTGGCCGAATACCCAACCTGATTGAAGAGATTTGTAAATTCGAGCTGCGTTTTTGTTATTGCTTTATCTTTAAAACCCATTAAAATGCAAAGAACCTTAACAGTTCCAGTAGTTGGAAATGGTTGAATAGATTTATTCTTAACCATATTTGAAATGCTCTTCATCATTCCAACCTGGCTCTTTGAGTAAACAATTCCTTTATTGATTTTACTTAACAATTGGTTATCCAAGCTATTTCTCTCTTTTATATCATGGGCCTTAATGCCCGAAGGAGCCATATTGTTTTTAGAATCAAGCATTGCATACTCGTAAACCCCTTTACTGTTTCGCATGATGGAATATCCATCGAGGGTTTGAGCCCATTTTACCCGTTCATCGCCCTTTAGAATGATAGTTATTTTACTACCGTCGGATTGTGTAATATTTATTGGGTAAGGGTAAGCTATAACAGCAAATATGGTTTGGTTATTTGTAATAAGAAGAAAAAATAAAAAAAATAGAATTTTAATTTTCTGTCTCATCTTCAAGAAGTTATCAATTGAAATTAATTTTTAAAAAATCACCTTTTTCATTATACGTATTAAACTAAAAAAGAGCAAAGAAAAGATATTAATTGAAAGGAATATGGTATTTAATATGTTATAACAAAAAAAGGGAATGAATAGTTCATCCCCTTTTTTGGATTACAATAATACTATTTCTTTATAAGGAGCTTTGTTTCGTTAATCCCATAGGCTTTGAGTTGATAAAAATAAATACCTGCAGTAATCCCCTTTGGTGTCCATCTTTTGGAATAAGTACCAGCAGAAATATATTCATCAACAATAACATCAACCTCACGACCAAGAGTATTAAATACTGAAAGGTAAACACGACCAGGTTTAACAATAGTGAAATCTATTGTTGTAGTCTGATCGAACGGGTTAGGATAATTCTGACTTAAATAGTTTACCGTTTGGGAATTATCATCAATACCTGTTCCTATTGTGTTAAAGGTTATGTCTTGTCCGTATGTTGTTCCAGCAATATTGGTAGCATAGGCCCTAACATGATAAAGAGTATTAGAAATAAGTCCGGAAATATTACTTACAAACGATCCTACACCCGAACCATTTGATGTTTTTGCATTGGAAATTGTAGGATTCTCGGCAATACTCCAGCAAACGCCCTTTTTAGAAATAGAGGAACCGCCATCACTCGTCACATTTCCCCCACTTGTACCTGTATTTGCAGTAATATTTGAAACAATAGTTGTTGTAAGTGAAGGTAATTCAGTGTTATAAATTTCGATATCATCGACAGAAACTCCGAATCCATTTTTTGCAGTTCCTTCAAAAGCAATATAATAATCGGATGAAGAATTTGGAAGCAAAACCTCTTCTTTTGTCCAATCTGTTATAATATTTGCAAAAATCTTTAACAAAGTCCAGGTTCCTGTAGTACTAGTTTTGTAGTATAACCTTAATTCATCCTGATCAGTATTTGAAATATCCTGAGTATGCCAAAAACGGAGTGAAGGGTTTGTCAATGTTGAAAGATTAAAAGCAGATAAAACCAATCTCGTAATACTTGCAGAAGTTGATTGATTTTTAAAACATAAATTCTTCACTCCTGAATGAGCATTTGTAGGGTTTGTAATTCCATTCCCTTTTAATATTTGCCAATGCAAAGAACCGGTAACAAATTCTTCACTCCAACATGAGGATAAGAATTCCGATTCAAAATTTTCGGAGTAGGGGAATGAAGAAATAGTAACACAAGTCGTTTCGACATTACCGGTTAAACTAGGAGTTAAATAACACGAAGTATTTGAATACTCGTAAATAGCGTAATAGTAAATCATCCCTGGTTTTAAACCTGTTACTATTACAGAATTTCCAGTACCATTATATACAGCGAAAATACCAGTTCCAACCTCATCTCCTGAACCAAAAATTGAATTTGCTACATAAGTTATTCCGTCATAAGGATCAATACCAACACTACTACCCTCTTTAACAACCACCATTACTTTATCACCATTACCCCTACTCCAACCAATATTCATAGAATATCCAGTGATTGAACTTGAAATAAATGAGGTAGATTGGGTAGTTGGAGGTATGCAAGTAACCCCTCCCATGAAACTGAAATAAATTGTTTTTGAAGTAGTCGTTTCAATTATATTCGTTATTGGTTTATTGGTATTTTCCCCAAGCCACGATAGTGAACTTGGTGATGTTAAATCGGTAAATGATTTTACATTACTAGTTCCTGGGAAAGGTAAACCCTTACTGTTAATAACACCATAAAATGCTGGAGGATCACCTATAGCATTGATGGGGAACATGCCTTGATGTGCTCCTGCGTTTATATCATTAGATGACGTACTAATAAAATCACCATCAACATGATATATGACCATTCCATGTCCTGGAATAAAGTTATCGAATAGCTGTTGTTGTCTATTTTCAAGTAAAAAAAACTCATTAGGAGTAGCCGTGTTAACTCTATAAAAACTATTCTTATTTAACTCTGCATTGTGAAGGGTAAAATTTGCATCTGAAGCTAAAGTTGTAGCAGTTGACCAACCATAATCGTATATTTTAGTGAACGGGTTATGATGTGCTGGTGTAGCTCCATTGTTGTTCCATGAACCGCTTGCCATTATGTCCCAATCTCCTGTTCCATCATAAGAACCATCCGTTGCATAATTAGTATCATAATAATCAGCGGCACCCAAAACATGTCCAAACTCATGGCAAATAACACCAATACGAGTCATTCCTGACCCCGTTGAACCTCTGAGTTCTGCAGAGCATGAATAGCGACTAATCGATTTCCCATCGAGGGTTAAAGGACTTATACTCCAAGCATGTGCCCAAATGGCATCAGCACCTCCGCCAGCTTCCTCACCATGTCCAGCATAAATAACATAAATGCCATCAACCACCCCATCCCCATCATTATCAAAATCAGCATAATTTACATCTGCATCAGCCTGATAGACCGCTTCAGAGACTAAAGCTTTTGGATTCTGATCGTTATCACTTGAGTTATTACCGCCATAAAATGCCATATTATTTAGTGCAACGTACGGACCAGCAACAGTTACTAATAAATCGAGTTGACCCCATGAATTCTCTTTATAAAAATCGTATACACTTCCAGTCGCTCCATCAGTATTATATCCAACCTGATTAAATAGATTTTCGAAATCTGCTTTGGTTTTAGTGATCTGTTTATCAGTAAATCCCATTAAAATGCATAGTAATTTTCTAGTACCAGTCGTAGAGGCAGTTTTCTTAGCACTTTTCTGATACATCTTCGATATGCTTTTCATTATTCCAATTTGATCCTTTGAATAGATAAGCCTTTTTTTTATTTTGCTAAGAAATGCAATATCAGAAAGACTTCTTTCTGAGAGATTTTTTACTTTAATTCCTGATGGAATCATATCGTTTAGAGCATTGAGAGTTGCAAATTCATAAACACCTTTGTTATTTCGTAAAATCGAAAATCCATCCAATGTTTGAGCCCATTTAACATGTTCATCACCTTTAAGAATAATTGTAATTATTGAACCATCAGGTTGGGTAATTTCAACTGGGAACGGATAGGCTATTACACCATATGCCGATTGACTGATTGCAATTGACATAAAAAATAAAATTAGGTACTGAATCTGTTTTCTCATATTATCAGCATTAATAAATTTTCTTTTAATAAAATTGGTTTGATTTTTACTTTAAAAAGAATTAAAGAGAACAAAGTAAAACATTTAATCGAAAATTCTTATACTAGCAATATATATTTCATCAATAAAAAAGGGAATAATAGTTCATCCCCTTTTTTTATGAAAATTAAAACACGCTTATTTAAAAGCAGGTATTCCAGTAATCTCGTTACCTGTAATAAGTAAATGTATATCATGAGTACCTTCGTAAGTAATTACCGATTCGAGGTTCATCATATGACGCATCATTGGAAAATCGTTGGTAATACCCATAGCACCCAATATCTGACGGGTTTCACGTGCGATATTTAAGGCCATCTCAACGTTGTTTCGTTTCGCCATTGAAATCTGAGCTGAAGTCGCCCTACCCTCGTTACGAAGAACTCCTAGTCTCCATGTTAAGAGCTGAGCCTTAGTAATCTCAGTCAACGCTTCTGCTAGTTTTTTCTGTTGTAGTTGAAACCCGCCAATTGGTTTTCCAAACTGTTTGCGTTCCAAAGAATACCTTAAAGCAGCATCGTAGCAATCCATTGCTGCTCCAATTACACCCCAAGCAATCCCGTAGCGAGCTGAATCGAGGCAGCTAAGTGGTCCTTTTAAACCTTGTATATTAGGAAGTATATTCTCCTTAGGAACCTTAACGTCATCAAAAACAAGTTCCCCAGTTACCGATGCTCTCAGAGACCATTTCCCATGAGTTTCTGGAGCAGTAAGTCCTTTCCAACCCTTTTCGACAATCATGCCTCTTATTCTATCGTTATCATCCTTAGCCCAAACGATAGCAATATCAGCAACGGTAGAATTGGTGATCCACATTTTAGCCCCATTGAGCAGGTAGTGATCGCCCATATCTTTTATCCTTGATTTCATACTCCCAGGATCTGAACCATGATCGGGTTCGGTTAAACCAAAACAACCGATTATTTCACCAGCAGCTAAACGTGGTAGATATTTTTTCTTTTGCTCCTCGCTACCATATTTGAAAATCGGAAACATCACCAAAGAGGTTTGAACCGATGCCATTGAACGAATCCCTGTATCACCTCGTTCCAACTCTTGCATAATCAAACCATAGGAGATATAATCGAGACCAGAACCTCCGTATTCAACTGGAATAAATGGACCAAAAGCACCCATATCACCCATTTCCTTAACTAGATGAAGGGGGAATTGTGATTTATCGCAATACTCCTCAATAACGGGTTTAACCGATCTATTAACCCAGTCCCTCGCTGAATTTCGAACTAACTTATGCTCATCTGTATAAAGATCGTCAACCAAATAGTGGTCTGGAGCTGTGAATTTGACTGTTGCTGACATAGTAGTGTTGTATTAGTTTATTTATAGTTTAATTAGTTGGATCGTATTAACATTCTTTAGAAATTGCTCTTGAAATTATCATCCTTTGAATTTCAGA
>JAYTVX010000343.1:0-2538 GCA_043743775.1 Bacteroidales bacterium
TTCAAAATGTTAACGTTTTGATTTATTCTTTCTTCTTGAATCATATAGAGTGTTATTATCTGAATCAAAATCTACGGAAACGATGGTACTCATACCCCATAGAACCCTCTCTTGATATCGATACATATAGCTGCTTGGATTCGAGGGATTCCTAACTGATGGTCTTGGAAGAACAGTTGTTAGCATTGCACATTCAAATCGATTAAGCCTTGCTGCAGGTTTTCTATAAAACTTTTGGGAAGCCTCCTCAACACCGTAAACACCCTTTCCAAACTCAACGACATTGAGGTAAACCTCCATGATTCTTTGTTTGGGCCAGAGAGTCTCCATTATTAGCGTAAAGTAGGCTTCAAACCCTTTTCGAACCCATGACCTACGAGGCCAAAGAAAGATATTCTTTGCGGTTTGCTGTGATATAGTACTAGCCCCTTTTATTCTGTTACTCCTTTGATTATGCTTCATCGCCTGCTTAATCAGATCGAAATCGAAACCCCAATGGCTAAGGAATTTACTATCCTCGGCTGCAACAGCCGCAAGCACCATGTTTGGTGAAATATTATCGATACTCTCCCAATCCTTTTGGATACCAGAGCTCTTGCCATCAAACAAAAATTCGTAATGCCTGATGACCATTAGCATAGTAAGGTTTGGATTTACCCAACGGTATATGAAAACGCCAAGAATACTCGTAAGGATAAATGCATAAATCAGCATTGATAATCCCTTTAGAGACCACGATTTTGTGGAGTAGTAAGTTGCTGATTTACGAATTCGTTTTTTGAATGGCATTTTAGATTAATAGGTATGCTAAAAATAAATATTTTTGATTTAGAATCACTGCTTTAATCGTTAACAAAACAAAAAAATCTCAACTTCCTTAAAAAGTTGAGATTTTTCATAGTTCAGAATTTCTAATTTATATTTTAGCCAATGCCTGTTCTAGGTCAGCAATAATATCTTTTAAATCCTCAATACCAACTGAAAATCTTACTAGACCGTCGGTAATTCCTGCTTTCTCGCGATTCTCTTTCGACATCTTTGAGTGAGTCATTGATGCAGGGTGTTGAATTAGTGTTTCAATTCCACCAAGGGAAACTGCTAACAAAGCTAGTTTCACATTGTCCATAACTATTTTACCTGCATGAAGTCCGCCTTTCAAACCAAAGCTAATCATTGCTCCAGGGCCTTTCATCTGTTTTTTAGCAAGTTCATACTGAGGATGAGATTTCAAACCTGGGTATTTTACCCATTCAACTTTAGGGTGTTTTTCAAGATATTCAGCAACCTTAATAGCGTTTTCCTGACTTCTATCCATTCTGATCGAAAGAGTCTTAACTCCACGTATTACCATATATGCTTGATGTGGATCCATATTACAACCCATTCCCACCATGGTAGGTCTAACTATTTTGTAAAGTTCTTCGTTCTTTGTAATAATAATACCTGCTACAATATCAGCATGACCATTGATGAATTTTGTCATCGAGTGAAAAACTACATCAGCCCCAAACTCAATTGGACGTTGTAAATAAGGGCTACAGAATGTATTATCAACAACAACAATTAGGTTGTGTTGATGCGCTATTTCGCAGCATGCTTTAAGATCAGAAATCTCCATTGTTGGGTTAGTAGGAGTTTCGATAAAAAGCATCTTGGTATTAGGTTTAATAGCCTGACGAATTGCATCGAGATTCCCTGTATTTATATATGTACTCTCTACTCCAAATTTTTTGAAATAGGTTTCCATAATACCACGCGATGGTCCGTAAACCGCATCGGTGCTTACAATATGATCGCCCGATTTTAGAAAAGCCATGTATATGGTTGATACTGCAGCCATCCCTGATGATACTGCAACACCGCCAAACCCTCCCTCGAGAATTGCAATCTGCTTCTCAAGTGCTGCTATTGTTGGATTTCCAATACGAGTATACATATACCCTTTGCTTTCGCCTGCAAAGCAGCGTGCACCTTCATCTACATTCTCAAACGCAAAGGTGGATGTTTGGTAAATTGGTACGGTAGCGCTTCCCAGCGGATCAACGCCCATACCACCATGAATTAATAGGCTGTTAAAACCTAGATCTTTGTTATGTTCCATTTCTTAGCTATTTATTTGAATCGATTTCTTTTCTTCTTTATTATTGAATTTAGGGATTTGATTGTTCCCCTTTTCTTGAATTGCATCGAGCATTATTTCTGAAATATCTGCAATTTTAATATTTTCCGAAGCTGATTTAAATGTCTTTTTGCATAATGGACAGGCTGTTGCAACTATTTCAGCTTTGCCGGCAATTAGTTCTTCAAGAGTAATAGATGCGATAACATTTCGTTGCTCCTGTGATATGTTTGTTATCCCCAAACTGCCACCACAACATAATGAATTTTCTCGGCTATTGCTTGACTCAATCAATATTCCAGCCAAACTTAAAAGTTCCCGAGGTTCGTCATAAACACCCAACCCACGACCAAGTTCGCAGGGATCGTGATAGGCAATTTGAAGATCTGATTTTCCGAACTTCAATTTTGACTCTTTAG
>JAYTVX010000344.1:0-10018 GCA_043743775.1 Bacteroidales bacterium
TTATTTAAATTCCCCTGAGTTGCATATACGCTGTATTTTTTTGAGAGGACTGCCTTAATAAGTTCTTTTGTTGTAGTTTTTCCGTTAGTTCCAGTTATAGCTAATACTTTTAGGCCTAAAGCCTTACGATGATAGGTTGAAAGGTTTTGTAGAGTTTTCAAAACACTTTCGACATAAATGCATTGTTCATCATTGATATTTGGGTCATCAACTATTGCTGCAACACAGCCTTGTTTAACTGCATCTAGTGCAAATTTATTTCCGTCGAAATGATCCCCTTTAAGGGCGAAAAAAATCGACCCCTTAAGTAAATTCCTGCTATCGGTTGAGATAACAGGAAACTTAATGAATAGTTGATATATCTCTTCTATTGTCGTCATAGGTTAAAAAAAAGAAACCTCACTTATCATGAGGTTTCTTAAGTGCTTTATATTTTAATACTAACGTTCTTTCTGCGATTGTTTCCCAACAGCCTCCATTGCACAACGGAAACCTAAATCATTGGTAGAAGATGCTTCATCAAGAAACCTACGAGTCCCTGGGCTTAACCAGTAGGCTCTATCTTTCCAGGAACCACCTTTGTAAACTCTAGTATGATCATTAACCAATGAGGTCATACCATCATTAGCTCTATCCAGACGCTTAGTTTCGCCTTGATAATACATTCTACTCGAAGAGTTGTCGCGAGCGGCAGCTTCTTCCATGAAGTTTGTACTTGAGGCTAAATCTCCATCTTTATAGTTTACGTAGTAAGCTTTGTTATAATTCCTTCTATTGGCAGCTTCTTCTTCAGTAACATCACGATATACTAATCGACCAAGACTATCTTTTTTATGAATAGTTCCATCGTCGTTGGTAACTAATGTTTTAAAAATATTTCCGCGGAAAGGTCTAAATTCATCCACATCCTCATTACTCAATGGACGATAAACATCTAGAACCCATTCATTAACATTGCCAGCCATACAGTAGAGACCATAATCGTTTGGCCAGTATGATTTCACTTCACCAGGGATTGGGTTATTATCATTAAGTGCACCAGCAGTACCCATATAGTCACCACGACTACGAACAAAGTTAGCCATCATCTGCCCACGATCCTTTATAGCTGGGTTCCTTATAGTATGACCATTCCATGGATAGATCTTACGTTCTACCATTCTTTCGTCATATGTATTGCCTATTAATCCTAATGCTGCAAATTCCCATTCCGCCTCAAGAGGTAAACGGTATTTTGGAAGTAGAATACCATCCTCGAAAGAAACGGGTCTACCCTCGGTTTGATCGGGTTTTAAACTTGGTAGATTTTTTTTAACTGTTCCAGTATACTGACCTGCTAGATATGAATCAGTGTTAAAATTATCGTCATCCTTTTGGTTCAATTCAAGTTCAAGAATCCCATTACTTATGAGAAGCATCTCATTCACCCTATCAGTACGCCACAAGCAGTAGTCGCTGGCCTGCAGCCAGTTAACACCTACAACAGGGTACTCATTATATGCTGGGTGTCTTAAATAGTTTGTTACAAAAGGTTCGTTGTATCCCAGAGGAGTTCTCCAAACCAAGGTATCAGGTAAGGCTTTGCGGCTCACCTGTGGATAGGATGTATATACCCTCTTTAACCAGTAAAGATATTCTCTCCAATCAACATTTCGAATCTCAGTTTCATCCATATAGAATGATGCAACAGTTACCCGACGAGGAACGCTATTCCAATCGTACATAAGATCTTGCTCTACACGACCCATGATAAATGTACCACCCTCAATGAATACCAATCCAGGTCCAGTAGTGGGTTGATAGTTGTTAACAACCTCAAAACCTCCACTATTTGGATCATTATAACCCCAACCGGTTGTAGAAGATTCATTTCCTCCTCCTCCACTACTTTTCTTACCGCAAGAAGTTAGACCCAAAATACCCGCGAAGGCAAATAGTAATAATTTATACTTTAAGCTCATAGCCTTAATTTTTACCTATGATTACTGGCGTAATTTAAATTCAAATATATTAATAATTTATCTCAATGATACTATGTATAACGTAAAAAACTAAAATTTCGGACATTTTATGTAACGAAATTTTTTCTTTCCCTTTTTATACTCAAAGTTCCATCCAAAGGTTACCTCATGTGTAGATGTTGCTAACCCTCTGAATCCCTTATTGTAAATCCCAAAATCGTAGCTGTATCCAACCCTAAATTGATCGTTTGAGTATCCTCCTGTTAATATAAAGGTATGACTTTTCAAATCTAAATTCTCTCGAATCCATAAGCCAGCGACTAGCTGAAACCTGGTAAAATAAAAACCTAAATTTAACTGCTGAAAATTCTGCTGTCGAATATAAATAATATTGGGAGAGAACATTAGCTTCTGCTTAAACCTATACCATTTATAGAGGTTGAATTCGCAACCAATATGAGCAGTATACTTCCGAGGTAAATAAGCAGTTTGCCCCCCTGCTCGTGCCTCAACGGGCTGGAATAGATGATGAACTGCAACTCCCCCATAAAAAATATCATAATCACCGACAACTCCAGCACTAAAATCATACATCATGGTAGTACTCCCTGTTAAGCCTGAAGATCCAATAACGTTTCCATTTGGATCAATCATATCAGGAAAAACTAAATTTGATAGATTCTGGTTTTTTAATATTAGACTTGCCTGTAATCCACCTCTAAGATGAGAGTTAAAGCCTGTTTGTACTCCATAAGCATAAATAAAATCGACGGATGTTCTTTGGAGTACTCCATTTGACTGGACATCGTTAATTAAATTCACCCCAACACCACTTTTAATGTTTTGTATCGTTCGATCATAGCTTACCCCATATGTCGTATAGGGCATTTTAGCGGCCATCCATTGATTACGATATACAACACCTAGGCGAATGTACTTGCTGGCCCCTGCGTATGCTGGATTTAAATACAAATGGTTAAAAAAGAGCTGCGAGAAACTGGGATCCTGAGCATAGAGTCGTATATTTGATACCACTACTAATAGGGCTATCAATACTATCTTATTTAAATGCTTTGACATTTAATCCCCAGTAGAATAATTAATAGTTATAATAAGAACCCTTGCGCTACGTTTTTATTGTGCAAGAGAAAAGTGTTTAAAGGTAAAATAAAGTTTTGTTTATTTGCAAAAAAAATATTGGTAGATGATTAACCCATTAAAGGTATTTGCAGTAATTCCTATTTTTATTTCGCTGAATGTCAGTGCACAAAGTTTTCAACGAGATATCCACTGGGAATCTCAGTCCCCTAATAATAAAACTCAGAATTTAAGCAGCGAAAGCGGTTACCTATTCTTTCCAAATGCCGTTTATGATGATCATGAAACCATGATCCCCTCCTACTTCGAACTATTACCAATTTCATCCTCAATCAATAATATTGATCAATTAAGAATTACTTTCGATAATGCAGTTTATACAAAACTTAACGAATCAGAAAAAAGTAAAATTGGAAACCTTAAAAATATCAATCGGTTTAAGCCTTACTTTAGTATTCAGCAATCCCGTAAACGGAACTATTTAGCAATAACAATACCAACTGTAAGGATAAATGCATCAGGGGATCTTGAGAAGTTGAATTCGTTTAGTCTAAAACTCATAGAAAATTCGTTTTTGAAGGCTCAACAATCATTGATTAATCATACAAAGATAATATCAGTTCTTAGCAATGGTAAATGGGTAAAGGTAAAGGTTGATGAAACAGGGATGTATAAAATATCTTTTTCAGAATTGCAATCCTTCGGACTTTCCAATACAGCAAATATAAGCGTGTGGGGTAATGGTGGAGCAAAGCTTTCCTACATGAATAATATTGCATCACCTGATGATCTGCAACAGATACCCATTTACATTGAAAAAGGGAGTGATGGCATCTTTAATCAAGGGGATTATATCCTTTTTTTCGCCGAAGGACCTTTGATCTGGAAATATGAAGAGGCAAATGCTTTTTTCATGCATGAAATTCATCCCTATTCAAAGGAAATTCATTACTTCCTGACAACGGATATCTCTTCGCCCCTTAGAGTATCAGAAATTCAAAGTACAACTAGCCCATCAACTTATCAAACAAATGCCTATGATGCTCTGGTTGCTTTTGAAAAAAATGATACGAACCTCATTAAATCTGGCAGAGATTGGTACGGAGAATCGTTTGAAATTTATACGACCCAAACTTTCGATACAAAATTGAGTAATCCAGAACCAGGCAGTTCCCTAAAGATCAGGATACGGACAAGCGCACGATCATCAACAAATAGTAATTATTCTGTTTCGGTTAACAACGTCAATATTGGAAGCATTTCCCTTACAGGAGTAAATATTGGTGATGATGAAGCCGATTTTTTTTCAGTTAGACAGCAATCTTTTTCTACACCAGCCCCAAGCGGTAATCTTTCTTTAGCATTAACCTACAATAAACCTAGTTCTGCGGCTAATGGATGGCTTGATTACATTACAGTGAACTCTCGTCAACTACTCACCTACTCTGGTAAGCAGCTCATCTTTAGAGACTATAAATCAAAGGGAGTTGGAAAAGTCACCCAATTCAGTGTTCAAAATGCACCCAGTACGCTCTTACTATGGGATGTTTCAAATATTCATTACCCACGAAATATTATTAATTCTGTTAGTGGTGGAGCTGCCACCTTTATCCTCCCAACCGATACGCTGAGACAATTTGTAGCTTTTGAAGCAGATAAAGTTTACTCGGTGAGTCTTGTAGGTGATGTTGCCAATCAAAATATTCATGGATTAGCTCAAGCGGATATGATAATAGTTGCTCATCCATCGATGTTAAGCCAAGCATCAGAACTTGCTGACATCCATCGTGAAAATGATGGATTATCGGTAAATTTGGTTACCACCGATCAGGTGTATAACGAGTTCTCATCTGGGAATCGGGATGTTTCGGCTATTAGAAACTTTATGCGAATGTTCTATAATAGGGCAACCGGTGAAAATGATATGCCACGCTATCTGTTACTATTTGGTGATG
Source organism: Bacteroidales bacterium (assembly GCA_043743775.1). Taxonomy (GTDB): domain Bacteria; phylum Bacteroidota; class Bacteroidia; order Bacteroidales; family Tenuifilaceae; genus UBA8529. Next base: position 5,015 of record JAYTVX010000344.1, read on the forward strand.
GTTCGTATGATAATCTTTCAGATAAAAAGGGTAATACCAACCTTATCCCAACCTATCAATCATCGGAATCGATAAACAAAAGTAGTTCATTCGTAACAGACGACTTCTTTGGCCTTTTGGATAATAGCGAAGGAGAAGCAGATGGTGGCTTAGATATTGGAATTGGCAGATTTCCTGTATATACACAGGATCATGCAAATGTGATTATTAATAAAATAAAACAGTACTACAACCAATCATCTTTAGGTGATTGGAATAATCAGATTTGCTTTATTGGCGACGATGAGGATGGAAATATCCATATGTCCCAAGCAAATATTTTAGCGGATTATGTTAAAGTTAAACGTCCAATTTACAATGTTCAAAAAATATTTTTTGATGCTTATCTTCAAGAATCGACTCCAACAGGTGATCGATACCCTGATGTAACAACAGCCATTAATAATAGGGTGAACAGCGGTGCTTTAATCGTAAACTATACTGGTCATGGAAATGAACAGTGGTTAGCCCATGAGAAAGTTCTAATGCTTGATGATGTGAGATCGTGGAGAAATTTTCAAAAATTATCCCTTTTCGTTACTGCAACATGTGAATTCAGTCGGTTTGATGACTATAACCTTATCTCTACTGGTGAAATGATCCTTTTAACTCCCAATGGTGGTGGGATAGGTTTACTTTCAACCACTCGTTTGGTATACTCAAGTCCTAACTTTACATTGAACGAACAGTTTATTCATACCGTTTTTAAGGAAATATCAAATAAGAAAAGCAATTCAAAACAAATCGATGATTATCACTATCGTCTGGGAGATATCATTCGAATTACAAAAGACAGTTCAGGTACAGGTTACAATAAGCGAAACTTTATGCTCCTCGGCGACCCTGCCCTAATGCTAAAGTATCCTAGTTACGGTATTGCGGTAACACATATCAACAATACCCCAATTGCTGTTGTAACCGATACTTTAAAGGCGCTTAGTAAACTCAAAATTGCAGGAAAAGTTACAAATCACGATGGTTCTGATGCAAGCAACTTCAATGGAAATGCTTCCATAATACTATTCGATAAAGAGAAATCCTTAAGAACACTCAACAATGATGGAGGAATTCCTATGGATTTTAACGTTCAGGATAATATCATATATAGAGGTAATGCAACGGTTAAGGATGGCATATTTTCACTGAATTGTATCATTCCAAAAGATATAAACTACCGGGTTGGAAATGGGAGGATAAGCCTGTTTGTAATGAACAATTTTGAAACGGGCGCAGGGTACAATCAGAGTATCCTAATTGGTGAAATCAATAGTAACCCTATAGCAGACGATAAAGGGCCAACCATAAACATCTATTTAAACGATACGAAATTTGTCTCTGGAGGGATATCAGACTCAAATCCAAACCTAATTGTTCAGCTAGTCGATAGCAGTGGAATCAATACCACAGGAACAGGTATCGGGCACGATTTGATTGCCACAATTTCAGGAGAAAATGAGAAAAGTATAATTCTCAACGATTACTACAAAGCCGATAAAGACAGCTATCAGAGAGGTCAAGCCGAACTGCAAATTACCAACCTCAGCCCTGGTCCGAATAAGATTAAAATAAAAGCTTGGGATGCTTACAATAACAGCTCCGAGAACGAAATTTCATTCATCGTTGCAAATGACAGCAAACTTAAAATCACTCACCTGTTGAATTACCCTAATCCTTTTACCGAACAAACTGCCTTCTACTTTGAGCACAACCAACCCTTTACCGATTTAGATGTCCTCATTCAAATTTATAGTCCATCAGGGAAATTGGTAAAAACAATCCGACACCAAGAATCGACTGCAAGTGGTTATAGAATAGGTCCCATTGAGTGGAATGGGAAAGATGATTTTGGCGATCGAATTGGAAGGGGAGTATACTTCTATCGGCTAAGAGTCAAGTCGTCGAACGGTAAATCTGCAGAACAGCAGCAAAAATTGGTTTTGCTCAAGTAATTAAATCTTTTTTTATTCGTTCTCTTTGGTATCAATCATTTAATTAAATTTGCCAACCATTAATTATCGATAACTAGATCATGCCTAAGTTTAAAAAAATCAGCATTTTAACTTTTACTTTATTAGTATTTAGTTCTACTGCAATAAACGCACAACCCGACGGTACAACAACGACAGGTGGTTTAAATGCCCTTCGCGTTGCAGTTCCTTTTCTTACCATAGCCCCCGATTCCCGCTCTGCAGGTATGGGTGATGCCGGTGCAGCAACCACCCCGGATGTAAACTCGGTTCATTGGAATCCAGCAAAATTAGCCTTTATAGATAAGGAATGGGGTGCATCATTATCCTATACTCCTTGGTTAAGAAATCTAGTTAATGATATCAATCTTTCATATCTAACCGCTTATAGGATAATTGATAAGCAGCAAGTTATTAGTGGTTCACTGCTCTTCTTCTCAATGGGTCAGATAACTTTTACTGATGGTGCTGGAAATCCTATAAAAAACCATACCCCAAATGAACTTGCGGTCGATATGGCTTACTCACGTAAATTTAGCGATCATATTTCAGGGGGTATCGCTTTTCGGTATATCCGTTCGGATCTTACTGGAGGATATTTTCAACAAGGACAAATGCCATCTAAGGCAGGTACAGCTTTTGCTGCCGATATCTCTGTTTACTACGAACAACCCTTAGTGATCAATAATCAAAAAGCACAAATGGCTTTTGGTTTAAATCTTTCAAATATAGGGTCAAAAATGTCTTACAATGATGCCGCTAAAAAAGATTTTATTCCTATAAACATGAGATTGGGTGGCCGTTTTACAATGGATATGGATCAATATAACTCCATGTCTTTTGTCCTCGATGCAAATAAACTTTTAGTTCCGACACCTCCAATTTACAATACAAGCGGTGATATTGTTAAGGGTAAAGATCCCTATGTTTCTGTAGGACAAGGGATACTTCAATCCTTTAATGATGCACCTGGTGGTATGAAGGAGGAGGTACGCGAAATTAGCTACGCATTAGGTTTTGAATACTGGTACGCCAAACAATTTGCCCTTCGGACAGGGTATTTTGGAGAAGATAAAACAAAAGGGAATCGTAAATATTACACCCTCGGTGCAAGTGTAAAGTATAATATCTTTACCTTAGACTTTGCCTATTTAATCCCAGTAGCAGGGCAAAACAATCCTATGGCAAATACCGTTCGATTTACTTTATCTTTTGAATTCGCGAAAGATGTAAAGACTAGAAGTAAAGATTAATTTACAATGAAAATCAGAGTTGGATTTGGATACGATGTTCATAAACTCGAAGAAGGCTATCAATTGTGGTTAGGTGGAATTCGTGTTGAACATATAAAAGGATCAGTTGGCCATTCCGATGGAGATGTACTTATCCATGCGATCTGCGATGCAATGCTCGGGGCTTCAAATCTTAGGGATATTGGCATACATTTTCCCGACTCCGAGCAAAACCTAAAAGGGATTGATAGCAAGATTATCCTTAAGAAAACCCTTGAGTTAGTTCAGTCCAAAGGATTTCAAATCGGGAATATCGACTCAACGGTCTGCCTACAAAAACCTAAGATTAAAGATCTTATCCCTGAGATGCAAATGGTTTTAGCAAGTGTTTTAGAGATTTCCGAGGAAGATTTATCAATAAAGGCCACTACAACTGAAAACCTTGGCTTCATTGGGAAAGAGGAGGGTATATCGGCCTATGCTGTAGTGCTTCTAACGAAAAAAGCATAACAGCACTTCCGGTTTTTGTTATATTTAATGCCTAAAACAGATTATATTTCATCGTAAAGTTCATAGCTATTAAAATCGTTTATGGAATTTAAAACTTTAGTAATTGGAGCAAGCACAAACCCTCAACGATTCTCATACTTAGCCATTAAAAGTTTAGTGAAGCATAATGTAGATGTTGTTGCAATTAGTCTAAGAGAGGGGGAAGTTGAAGGGGTTAAATTCTTGGTAGGGAAACCTCCATTAAACAAAATCCATACAATCTCGCTTTTCTTGAATCCAAGTCGCCAACGTGAATATCTTGATTATTTTATCTCATTAAACCCTAAACGTATAATTTTAAATCCCGGAACAGAAAACGGAGATTTAATAAAACTGGCTCGAAAGCATAATATTGACCTCGTTTTTGGATGTACCCTCGTAATGCTCAACAATGGCTTGTACTTTAAGGATAGCTAACAGGCATAATAACTACTTTTTATAGTAATAAGCCCTTACATATCCATCATTAACTCCGCTCCCTGAAATCGAGTAATCCCAATCAATTATACTATAATTATTGTGCGCAATGCCCTTGCCTGAAAAACTATAATTACCAGTATTTAAGTTTAAAAAGGTGATTGTAGAATCCTTCAATTGAACATAGGTTTCTATTTCCTGTCCTAAATTGTGAAAATTATAGATGACAAAATAGGTAGTATCAAAATCGGATCTACTTATAGTAACTGAGTATCGCCTTGGACTACTAAGCTCTTCACAACGCCATAAACCAGCAATTGAATCATTATTTCCAGAAAACTTTTCGCATGACACAACCGTAATGGTTAATAGTACCATCAAAAGAATAAAATACTTTGTGCGATTTCTCATTTCTTAAGATTTAGTCTTTAATCACTCTATTCAGAATTTCGACGTCAGCGATATTCGGTATAGTAACTTTGAGCAAAGGAGTACGCTGCATTTCGCGCTGGATTGCAAACATTGCCCCTTCATTGCGAGCCCAGCTACGACGAGCTATACCATTATTTACGTCCCAAAGAAGCATCTGCTTCAACCTGCGATCTGCATCCGCTGAACCATCGAGGGTCATACCAAATCCTCCGTTGATTACTTCTCCCCACCCAACACCACCACCGTTGTGGATTGATACCCAAGTTGCACCACGAAACGAATCACCAATTACATTCTGAATTGCCATATCGGCTGTGTAACGAGAACCATCATAAATATTTGATGTTTCGCGATACGGAGAATCAGTA
>JAYTVX010000345.1:0-14343 GCA_043743775.1 Bacteroidales bacterium
TCAACAAAGCATGTTCCTGATGATCTACGCCAGCTAACCAAAATGCTTTCCGATAAATACTTCTGTAACTTCTCTTTATTCCAGTCATTACCCGATTCATGGGCAATCGATCAGGTTTTCCCGATTATGCCCATCCATCGACTCGATGAACAACCAACCCGTTCGGCAACCATTCAGGATATCACCTGCGATTCCGACGGAAAGATCGATAATTTTATTACAACCCGGAATACGGCTCATAGCCTCCCGGTTCACCCCCTTAAGGGAAGGGAACCTTACTACATGGGAGTATTCCTAGTAGGTGCGTATCAGGAGATCTTAGGTGATTTACATAACCTATTCGGCGATACCAATGCAGTTCACGTTTCGGTTGATGAGAATGGTTATAAGATCGATCAGATAATCGATGGTGAAACTGTTGCCGAGGTTTTGGAGTACGTTCAGTACAATTCCAAGAAGATGGTTCGTACGGTTGAGACCTGGGTGACCAGCTCCGTTAAGGCTGGAATTATTACCCTTGAAGAGGGTAAGGAATTTTTATCGAATTATCGTTCGGGATTGTATGGTTATACTTATCTTGAATAGCAATTTTTGTTAACGCTACGAGGGTTTAAAACCCTCGTAGCGTTATAACCAAATTGAGGCTAGGAGTAATCCTAGCCTTTTTCATTGGTATTAGGGTCATATTTTTTATAATAGAATTGCATGACATGTTTTATAGTTTTAAATCAGTGAGACTATAATTATTAGAGTTGAAAACGAATAATAATTATAAAGTCGAACTGATCCCGAGCTTAGGCGAGGGATCTCTAAGGTTATATTGCCTTCGGCGAACTCGCAAGCTCGGTTCCCCGCCGCTTGCGGCGATAAGGAAATAAATTTCATTTAGATACCTAGACCGCTTGCGGCGAGGTCGTTCATTACACCTTAATATAGTAGGTGTAAAATGATAAATGTAAAATGATGAATGTGAGAAAACTATAGTGACTCATAGCTCAGCTTGGACAAGGTGGTTCCTTGTCTTTATGTATTTTTGCAGGGTCAAGGCCTTTATTTGCCTTGCTTAATGAAGCGTTGCTTGGACGCTTTGCCTATGGATAATGTATTGCTCAATACTTTTTCCTTGATGAAAAAGTACCAAAAAATCAAGAACATCCGATGCTTCCACCTGCAAGGCCAACGCCCGCTCGCCGGATGTTCATGCGGCCCGCTTATTCTTAGGAACGATTTTGATAAGGGTGAAATGGTTTGTAGCTGCGTGAATGCTAAATAACGATGGACTTAGCTGGATTCTTGCGGTCGGAGATCGCTGTACAACGAGGCGTAGCGTGGAAATCTTGCTTAGTAGGAGGGGTCAAAAGGTTTATTTGTACGCGCGTATCAGCCCTTTTGAAATTTAGCTGCTGTTGTGTGGCGTATATTAGTTTTTCAATTTCTTCACTCGTATCAGTTTCTTTTTCTCTTTTTCGCTGAAAGAATTATTAATAATGTACTTTATTCTATTATTCAATACTACAAACTTCATAGAATAACCTATATCTACAGGGCTTCCTTTTTGATATGCAGGATTCCAATCGATATAGTTTTTTATGCATTCAACAAACTTCTGGTCAAATAATTCATTTTCATATTTCTGAACTTTGTAATTAAATCCTTCTCCTTTACAATTAATTATAAGTGTCACATAAAATATTTGCCCTTCATTTAAATTGTAAACTTTCAATTGAATTTCATTATTTAATTTACTTTCAAGGTTTTCAACTGAAGTTTTAAGCGTTGGCATAATTTCAGTTACCAAAAAAATTTCAGAGGAGTCTTTTGGATTATAATTGCATCTTGTCTGTCCAATAATTGCAGAATAATTAAAAAGAAAAAGAAGTATTGTAAAGAGTTTCATTTTCATTTCTTAAATTCATTTAAAAATTCTATTTGAATTATCATCGTTATCGGGGAAAAGCACCATGACGCACAACGTTTCCGTGGTGAAGAAATGTTGGGGCGCAAGTAGCAACTTTCTTATCCCACGGTAAACTTTTACTAAAGTACTAAAAACTTGCGCATCTGCGCATCAGCCCCAATATTTTTACCACGTGTTGTGCGTTCGTGTTTTATTTATTCATTAATCCAAATAACTTGGTTGTCGTATTCCAATTTCTGATGGTCATGTTTTGATAAATAGGATGTGAAATTATTTTAGTTAAATAACTTTGTCCTGCTTTACTGATAAGTTGAGAGAAATAAAGGACGTCTTTCCCGGAATAAGCATTATCAACTCCCTCTTTTATTTTGACACTTTTAATTGCTTCCTCAGAGGTAAGCGGATATTTTAAAAAGAGAACATTATATCTAAATTCATCTGGATTAACACCAAAAGTTTCCGGTGCGTTTCTTATAATTGTTTCTAGTTGGTTGTATGTTACTAATACTATTTTAGATTTGTAGCTAAAGCTATCGGATAATTTATTTTCTATTTTCTTTGTCAGTTTAACATTGTCTTGTTCTTCTGAGTTAAACAAAATATTACCGCTTTGAATGTAGGTTACAACATTAGTAAAACCTATGGATTCAAAACATGCTTTTAAATCAACCATTTTGATGATATTATTTCCTCCGACATTAATGCCTCTTAATAAAGCAAGGTATTGAGTGACTATCATAGTTTTCAGTTTACAAAACAGTTATTGTAAGGTCATCTAACATGAAGCACAACGTGCTTATATACACACCATTCTTAAACATATACTCCCAGTAGGGTTGTATACAGCCAACCTACAGTTACCGTTAGCTCCTTTAAAACGTTTCCGTGGCAAGAGCTGCAGTGAAGTTAGCTGCTGCATAGCTACCCGCCGTTAGAAACTAAGTTAAGGGTAGAACTAATTCTGCATCTGCATCATCAGCCCCTGTAAATTTTGCCATGTGCTAGCGGTTGGCGTTTATTTCTTTATACAACTCCATGTTTAAGAAAGAAGTCACTGTATTGCTTATCTGTATCTTGAATATGTTTTTTTATCCAATCTTTAATAAAATTTGTGATTTCAAAAGAGACAATTGTTTTTCCTTTTTTTATTTTTTCTTCTAAGGCATTTACTTTTGCTATAAAATCTTCATGTTCTTTCTTATGTTGTTCGTAATTTGGATATTTATACAACTTCATATACTTTTCTTCAGTAGTAAAATGCATAGCGGTATAGGTTTTCATGCCCCCAACCAGCTTTAAAATAAGCTCATCATTCGAGCGTTTACTGATGTTATCATAAAAATCATTAATCATTTCAATCAACTTTTTGTGTTGATCATCAATTGAGCCAATTTTCACACTCATCGAATCGTTCCAATTTATTGCTGCCATAATCTTTAAGTTTAATTAGAATATTAATAGCAAAGTTAAAAGCTAAAATTGCAAAATGATAATTATTCCTTGAATTTTGTTGTCTAAAAAGATTTTATCATCGACAGGAACTTTATGATTTGTTATAAGCTGTTTTAATATTTAAATAGTGATGGGCTTTCAATTCCCACAAGATTAAATTCAATGATTGAATTGTCGATGTTTTTATATTCAAGTTTTACAAAACCATATTCCTCGTTGAAGTAACTTTTCAATCTTGTTTCGCCTAATTCACTTTTCGCAATTCCTTCAATAACAAGACATTTCAAGTTACCAAGATTTGTCTTTAGGGTGGTTGTTTCGACTAGCTTGTAATAATATACGTTATGAATATTTCCTTTCCATTCTTTCCACCTTTTGTCACCCCATTGTTGACCAATATCTAATACCCATTTCCATTCGTTCCCAATAGAGTAAGGAGTTTTTACATAAGGGAATGGATTAAGTTCTAGAATTTGAAACAAGTATTCTCTAGGTGGGTGAAACTATATATTATTTTTGTTCTCAATCAAACCCGTTGTTTCGTAATTCGGTAATTTGTCATGAAGTCTATACCCAATTCTAGTCTGACAGTAAAAAGGGTCACTGAAGAATTCTCCGTTTGGTAAGATTAAGAGTTCAATACTTCTAATGATTTTTGGTTCTTCGGAAGATATTTTAACAAATTCCCATTGTCCACTATCGAGAACTTTAAATAGAAAAGCATTTCTATTGGTGTCAAAGTATTTATAGGAGTATATGAATTTCTTGTTTACTCTGAATATCTTATTTTCATTGTCACAATCCTTACAATCATTTTTCTTATTTTCTAGGTTTTCTCCATATAAATATCCGTCAATAAGTCTGTATTCAATAGGATTGTCAAGGAGTTGCCCGAAACAATTTCTAGAAATAATAGAAAACAGTATCACCAAATAATAAACTTTCATCATAAAAATAGCTTATAACTCGTTTATAACCTTATAAAAGCTGCGCTTATCCACCATTTTGATATGCTAAAGCACAACTACCCCTTAGGTTTACTAAAAGTATAAAAGTAAACCACATTAGCCCAATAAAGTTATGCCTTTTTCAGCGGGTAAAGGGAAAGTGGGTCTCGGCATTAGCTCAAGTGTTTTAGCAATCCATCCGAAACAATAGCTGTTGCCTAGGATTTGAAGCATGAAAAAAGAGGCTGTCTCAAAAGTCCAGTTTTCGTCATTGCGAGTGAGGTATGAGCGAAGCAATCTATTGATAAATAATGGTTTTAGATTGCTTCACTTCGTTCGCAATGACGTTTTTAATACTTTTGAGACAGCCTCTTTGCTTTTTATTATAAAGGATTATTCTCCTAACGCCCTATTTGTTCTCGAGAGCATTCTTGATCATATTGCTTAAATCAACAAAATGGTAGTGCTCAATACCGATAATGTATTTGCTTATTTGAGCATCAAGATCCCTCTTAATGTTGATTAACGTGCCACGGGCAACTGCTTGTAGATCGTTCTTTGCAGCTGTTTTATCGCTGATATATGCGATCAACTGCTCAACAAAAGCTCGTTGTAGGTTCCGTCTGAAAATATCAACCTTAACCGGTTCGACCTTTAGCTCCTCAAAGATGCCATTCTTGATGTCTCTGAAGAGTTCCGTTGTGGTGTAGTTGTTATACCCAGTGGCTTCAACATCAAGCATTCTCGATACTGTTTTTTTATCGATCATGGTGTTAAGCAGCTGTTCTTGTCGGTCGGAGATATCCTTTGTAACACCGTGCATTCCAATCCTTGAAATGATATCCTTTTTTAGCAGGAAGGATTGTGTTTTGAATCCATTCTTCAGGATGAATGCAACTGCTGCTTTTTGCTCTGCAGTTGTTGTGGGCTTAAATACATCGGCCGATTGTCCGTACATAAGATTATCAATCTCTATTCCACCAACCACTGCAGCAACCTGAGTTAACTCCCTGTACAATTGATCTAATGTTGCTTGGTACATGTGATCGAGCATGGTGTAGTCCTTATCCTTTTCGCCGGTTGCCTTTACGAGGTAGCCTGAAATGTACTCGAGGTTCTTCAGCCCGTAAGTTGTGGCTTTAATGGGATCATCACCTAAATCCTCGGAGCGGGCGTGTGGATCACCAGCACCAACCGAACCATTCTCGCGACCACCACCAAAGCGGGTGTAAGGATCGGTTAGTTGTCTGTTTGCAATTTCATTGAGGAACGGAACATCTTCCTTGACATTCTTGGTTCCCTTGAATTCTTTGTAGGCCCACTCGATGGCAAAATTATCGTAAGGGCCAATTATTGGTACTGTTAATGCGCTATCGCCGGGTTGTGCGATGTAGTTGAAACGGCCATAGTCCATAATGGATGCCTCGAGACCAAATTTGCTTGTAAATTCACGGCTACGATACTGGTCTACTTTGTAGTAAGAGGTTGCCTTATAGTTATGACGCATTCCAAGGGTATGCCCTACTTCGTGTGCGATTACATAGCGTAACCCTTCACCGATAACCTCGTTGGGCATTGGGATTTGCTGGGCGCGTTTATCGCTTGGTGATGCTTGAACAAAATACCAATCGCGGATTAAGCTTAAAACGTTATGGAATACGCGGATGTCGGCTTCAATTATTTCGCCAGTTCTTGGATCTTCAACATGAGGACCATAAGCATTGGCAATTGTAGAGGGAAGCCAGCGGATAACTGAATAGCGAATATCCTCAGGGTCAAAGTTGGGATCCTCCTCGGGGGTTGGAGCGGTTTTAGCGATAATGGCGTTTTTGAAACCTGCTTTCTCAAAAACAGGTTGCCACATCTCTATCCCCTCCTTGATGTATTTATGCCATTCTAAAGGGATTTCGCGGCTTATGTAGTAGATAATAGGCTTAACTGGCTCGCTTAATTCGGCGTTAGGGTCTTTCTTTTCGAGCCTCCATCTTAGTATATATTTAACCTCTTCGACCTGATGAATACTGTTGCTGTAGTTTTCGAAGGAGCTGGTAAAAAAACCAACCCTTTTATCAAAGATACGAGGTCTCATAGGTAGTTCAGGCAACGCGATCATGCTATGATGTAGCTGAACGGTAACACTTCCTAACGTTGGATCGCTATGAGTTGGTGTCTGCCTACTATTTCCATCCTTTGAGGGTGGTGTTGGAGGTTTCTGGTTGAAGGTTGCTAAAACAACGGTTTCGATATTCTTTTCGAAGCTTTTTACGGAAGTTATAAATGTTCTAGATTTATCAATCCCTTGTACCTCTAAATCTTGTTTTGGGCTAAACTCATAGGTGTCGCCGGTAAAAAGTTCTGTTACCTGAATTACTGGTGATTTATCGGGCGCAAAGGAGGTTATCTTGAAGGCTTTGATAATCTCCTCTGTAGTCGATCCATTTACTGCTAGTTTTTCAGGAGTACCTTCATCGGCCCTTAGCTCGTATTCAACATTCCTGAGGAGGATTTGATCCTCCAAACGCTCCCAGCGAACGACCCTACGAACCACTTCTACTCCTCCGTACCCAAAGCTGGTTTGAGTTTTTTCATATTGCGTAACCCAAAGAAATTCTTTTCCCAGCTGAGCGGGGTTGATTTCATAGTATAGTTCTCCGTTTACTTGATGGGTAGTAAAGATTCCTTTTTTGGTAATTGTTGAGTCGGTAACAATTTCGGAGTACTTTTTAAATTTCGGGGTTGTTTTCTTTGATTTATCACCATTCTCTTGGGCGTAAACATTACAATTAATGAATGATAAAATCAAAAAACTTAACAGTACATGTTTTAACTTGATTTGTAATCTCATAATTTCCCTTTTTTAAGTTGATAGGTTTTTTTATAGCTATTTTTTCTAAATGATTATAACTATAAGATTGCAAGCGTTTAATATGGTTTAATCAGTGAGACTTTAATTTTGTGAAACAAAATTATTTAGTCGAACTGATCCCGAGCGTAGTCGAGGGATCACTGGGGTGATATTGGCTTCGCCGAACTCGCAAGCTCGGTTGCCCTTAGCTTTGCTACAATTGATAAATATTTTCAGACAATACCTCGACAGCTCTGCTGCGAGGTTGATTAATTGTGTTATAAATATTATTAGCGATAATTATTTCATGTTTTGATAGTAATCATAAGCAGCTTTTGAAATATCCGCTATCACCTTTTCGCTGACATCATCATTGGCCTTAGAGTTTGCTACAAAAACAGCAATTGCTATATGCTGCCCGTTGGGCAATTCAATAATACCAACATCATTAACCGCAGCGGTTAAGCCGTTCTCGTTCTTCCCTGAAGAACCCGTTTTATGCGCAACAATTGTTGCTGATGGCAGTAATCCTTTTATTCGGTTAGGCCCTGTGGTCGTTTCAACCATTAGTTTCCACAGTAATTCATTACTCGATTCTGAAAGAATTTTCTTTTGATAAAAGAGCTCTAGTAGGTTAACCATGGCTGTTGGTTTGCAATAGTTGGTGAATTGGACATTCCAATCCTTATGCATCTCCTCCTCGGTACCCACAATCGCTATATCTTCAATTCCAATGCTATGAATATAATCGTTAACATTTTTAGCCCCTCCGAGCAAGCGAAAAAGAATATCGCAACCGTTGTTATCGCTTTGAGAAACGGTGTAGCCAATAATTTCACTTAATGGTATATCTACATTACCCTTAGGATACTTCTCCCTTAATGGGCTCCAAGTATTGGGCAGTAAATCCTTCTTATCGATATGAATTGGCTGGCTTAATGATAGTTTCCCATCATCAACCTGATGAAGGGCTGCGATTGCTAATGGGAACTTATAAACGCTCTGCATTGGGTAATGGAGGGTATTATTAAACGATAGAGTATCATTGGTGTCCAGATTTTTAATTGCAACGCCTACTGTTCCATCTGCGTTATTAATGATTACCTGAATTTGATCTTTTAAAGATTCTTTTTGTTTACAGGAAGGTAGAAGCAACCCAATAAAAAGGATAGACAAACCAACGATATTGAATTCTTTTTTCATATTATTTAACGGCTTGGATACAGATTAACCTTAACTTAAATTTCAACCTTAAAAATCACCTTAAAAATCACCCCTTCCCCGATCAGCGGGGCGTGGCAATCCTCGGGGAAGAATATTGCGAATGAGCCTGCTGGAACACTAAAGTAGGAGAGAGGTTTATCTTCAAAGAAGATGATATCCTTTTCGGTGTCGAAGGCTGATTTTGGGCTATGGCAATCGGAGCGGCTTCTCCAGCCCATGGTCTCGTAACCTTCAAGACAAACCTGAATGTCGATGTACCTATTATGTGCCTCAAGGGGGGCATTCTCTTTTGCTTTAGCATTATCAAGCGCTGGAATAACAAAGAGTTTATCGCCATCAAGGTAAATCCTTTCCCCCGGTTTTTCGAATTTATAGGATTTGAGGAATTCTTCAACCTTTTGGAATTGAGGGTGTAGGTTGATATAGCGATGAAAGTCGGTTAGCGGTGCGGTTATCATTTTTTATAGTTTAAGTTCAAATTTAGCAATAAACGATTATTAAAACTTCATAATAAAAGTCGTTCCATTGTTTGGTCGAGATGAAACGGTTAACGTTCCATTATGCAATCGCATGATCTGCCTCGATAGGCTAAGCCCAATTCCAGAACCATTCTTCTTTGTTGTATAGAATGGAGTGAAAATATTTTCTTGTAAATCGTTAGGTATTCCACGCCCATTGTCGGATATTGTTATTACTTGAGCGTTTTCTGTTGTAGAAAAATTGATCCAAACAGATCCATTCTCAATTACTTGGATTGCCTCAAAAGCATTGTTGATAATATTGATAAGTGCCTGTTCAATGAGTTTTTCATCAATTAATAGGATTGAATCGAATTGGAGAGGTTTAATATTCACGCTAATATTCTTAACGGTGCATTCATCCTTGAAAAGGGATTCAATATGCCCTAAAAGCCTTTTAACTGATACTGGTTGAATATCTGGTAAGGGGAGGTCCGTTAGCTTTTTATAGTTTTCAACGAACTCGCTTAAACCAATGCTACGCTTTCTTATAACTCTTAATCCTTCTTGGATACTGACTGAAGTATCTATTTTTAAGTTCTCTGATGTTGCTAGGTCATTCTCGATTTGCTGAATTAATCCCGACGATAGGAATGTAATTGGGCTAAGGGAGTTGTGAATTTCGTGACGAAGTATTCTTATCAGCTTTTGCCATGCGTCTAGCTCGGTTTGATCGATCTCGTTTTTTATATCCTGAAAAGCAATCAGCTTGAATTCTTCATTCTCGTAGCGAAAGGTTACAACTTTCGCTGCAATATGTCGAAGTTGATTGTTTATCGCTAGCTTTAATAATTCCTTCCCCGGTTGTGCTTTACTGAGGAATTCTGAAAGGTTATTATCGATATCCCTAAAATTAACAATGTTTTTTACTTTACGAATATTAAATAGGTCGATAAATGCATTGTTGATGAGTTTAATTTCGCCATTTTTTGAAAAGGCCAAAAGACCAATTCCTGCATGGTCTGTCGCTAGTTTGAAAAAATTTAGTTCACGCTCTTTATCGAGTTTAACCTGCTGAAAAGCTTCTATTATTTTATCAAATTCATGGTATAGCCCCTTAAAGGTTGGATCAACTTTAGGGTTATCAAATTTTATCGCGGAGTCCTTATACTTAAAGGTTTGTAAGAAATATTTCAATTCTCTTATAGTTTTGTTTTGCAGGTAGAAAAGGAAAAAAATCTCAGCAGCCCACAACCCTGCAAGGGTTATAAGGGTTACAATCATGTAATGCTTCTGCCAAACCCAAAGAAAAGCAATAGGCGTTAACGCTAAAAGTATAATCAAGATTAAAATACCCAAACTAAACCTTTTATAAACCATACTTCTTTATTTTATCGTAGAGCGTAGAACGGTTGATTCCTAGTTTTTGGGATGCTAACTTAATGTTTCCATTACAAACTTCTAAAACTTTCTTGATTAATCTTCGTTCTTGGGCTGTGATACTGAACTTGCTTTCTTCATCAATATCGAGTTGATCGGATAGGCTTATTGGAATGTCATTTTCATTTAGCGTTGATGAGCTGGCAAGAATAACCGTTCGTTCAATGGTGTGCTGTAATTCACGGATATTTCCGGGCCAGCTATAACCCGATAGCTTCTTTATAGCCGATGGTTGCAGAACCATATTAAGTTTACCGTAATGATTGGCATACTTTTTAAGAAAGAAGTTAGCTAGTTCGGGGATATCCTCTATTCTTTCTCTGAGAGGTGGTAACTCAATGGTAATTGTGTTAATTCGATAAAGTAAGTCTTCGCGAAAAACACCCCTGTCTACCATTGATTTAAGCGGTTGGTTGGTGGCTGAAATTAATCGTATATCGATTGATCTAGGAATAGATGAACCCAATTGTACAATCTCTCTGTTTTGCAATGCAGCAAGCAGTTTTGGTTGTAAATGGGTAGGGATATTTCCAATCTCATCAAGGAAAAGGGTTCCCTTGTTTGCCACCTCAATTCTACCAATACGATCTTCCTTTGCATCGGTAAAGGCACCCTTTTTATACCCAAAGAGTTCGCTTTCAAAAAGGGTCTCTGCAATTGCACCCATGTCGACATTGATGAAGACTTGATCTTTACGAGTGGAAAGATTATGGATTTCTCGAGCAATAACCTCTTTCCCAGTACCATTTTCACCTACGATTAATACATTAGCATCCGTTGCAGCAATCTTTTTTACAGTTTCTAGCACCTTTTTCATCGAAGGCGAACTTCCTGTAATCATCTGATAGTGCTTGTTTATCTGTTGATTCAGATTATTTTGTTTTTCTTTCAGGTCTTTGATTTCGAGCTTAGAGCAATGCTGTTTGTAGGCTGAAAGTAGTGTTGATAGAATTTTTTGGTCATCCCATGATTTCTGGATAAAGTCGATTGCCCCTTCTTTCATTGCCCTAACCGCAAGTTCAATATCGCCATAGGCTGTAATCATCACTACACAAGCATTTGGATCAATCTCGAGGATGCGTTTGAGCCAGTATAACCCTTCGTTTCCGCTGTTTACTCCAGCATTAAAGTTCATGTCCAGCAGAATTACATCGAAGCTGAACCTCTCCATCTTTGCAAAAATTTGATTTGGATTTTTGATGGTTTCAATGATACCAAAATGTGGGGCTAAAAATACCTTTAAGGCATAGTGAAGCTCTTCGTTATCATCTATAATCAGTATACTAGGTTTGTATTTGCTCATATTAGCATTAACTAAATTTACAAGGTTCTATCTACTCGAATAATTTTAGCCAAATTAGAAATTATGATGGATTTACATACATGCTGTGTAGGTAATTCCGACATGGTATTTTTTGGAATATATAAAACATATTGATAATCAGGCTGATGATGATTTGGCACGTAAATGGTTTACTAATCATCGAAATCAAAAATTCGATAGGAATAGTAACTTTAAAAAATCAATTGAATAAAATGAATTCATTAAATGTAAAACAGGTTCTTAGAAACCTAAAGAACAATAAGTTCTACTCGTTTATCACCATATTTGGACTTGCCGTGGGAATGGCTGCAACAATTCTGTTGTTTATCTATACACAGCATGAGTTCAGTTACGATCGTTTTCATAAGAATTATGAAAGAATATATAGGTTAAACTCAATCATATCAGGTGATTCAAAACAAATGCTACCAATCTGTTTAAGGCTAAATGATAGTTTACTCCAAGCACGGATACCAGAAATTGAAGAACTATTTCAGATGTATAGTTATGGTGGTGCTGAGTTAATCAGTGAAAATGTACATTATAAAAATATTCCTTTAATGTTTTCCGATCCAAATATTCATAGGGTTTTTACTTTGAAGTATTTAGTAGGTAATCCGGATGTAGCATTAATAGTTCCGGGATCGTTAGTGCTTACACGAAGTGTGTCTGAAAAAATATTTGGGAGCATTGATGTAATCGGTAAAATAATAAAGTGCAATGATTTTGAGGGTATATTTACTATTACTGGAGTAATTGAGGACTTTCCGCAAGTTTCGCATATTAAAATTGAAGCTATAGCACCTCTAAAATCTTTACCTAGTTATCTTTTTAATAGCATTGAGTTCCTTACGTATGTTAAGTACAAGCAGAATGCTAATATCGAAGATGGTCTTGAAAAGACTGTGAGTACCTATAATTCATTATTAAAAGAAAGATTTGGTAAGTCTGGTTTTAGTTCGAATAGCTTCATTTTAAAGATTTCGGATCTACATCTAAAAGCCGATTTCAATTCAAAGAACGGATTCGACGCCCCTTTGAAAAAAGTTTACATATACATCGTTATGGCTTTAATAGTTTTACTAATTGCAATTATTAACTTTATTAATCTGCTTACCGTTCAGTATGAAGGAAAATCTAAAGATATAGGCGTTCAGAAAACTATTGGTGCATCGCGCAAGGATATTATTATTCATTTTTTGAGTCAATCAATAGGGTTCTCGTTTATCGCTTTAATAATTGCAGCAATTCTGGTTGAGTTTTTTATTCCAGCATTTGGGAGCATATTGAATCGTGATTTAGTAAGTACTTACAGGCATAATATAATATTGATTATTGGATTACCTCTGTTTGCTCTTGCAACGGGAATAATTTCTGGAATTTATCCCGCATTAATAATTTCAAAGTACCCTCCCCTTTTAGCTATTAAAGGGAATAAGAATAGAGGCGTTAATAAGTTTAACAAAACCCTAGTAATAGTCCAGTTTTCAATTGCAATATTTTTAATCGCCTGTCTTCTGGTAATTAATAGACAAGTTGATTATTTGAAGAATGCTGATTTAGGGTTTGGCTCAGAAAATGTAGTTGCTATTGATGGCATAAGCAACAAAATAGGAAAATCATATCCAGCGATTCTAGATGCGCTGGGTAAGATTCCCGGCATAAAAAGCATTAGCTCATCTGTTCATTTAATTGGAGGGGGAACTTCAGGACAATCTATTAGCATTGTGGGAAGTTCTTCGCCTCTGCATTATCCGATAAATGAGTATAGAATAGGGTATGGTTTTATAGAAACGCTAGGCTTTAAGATTATTTCTGGTAGATCTTTTGATAAAAATATTGAATCTGATAAAAATGGAATCATTCTCAATGAAAAAGCAGTTAAAATGCTTGGTTTATCGGATCCTCTTAAAACGGAGATAATGCTTTTCGAAAATAAAAAGCAAATTATAGGTGTTGTTAAAGATTTTCAATATTCATCATCGTTTGAACAAGGCGTAGAACCAATAATGTTCACAATACAAAATGGATTAAGTTATATCATGCTAAAAATTTCTGATAGCAACATAAAAGGTGTTTTATATAATGTGGAAAAAGTTATTAAAGAATTCGATTCTCAGTATACAATGGAATATATAAATATTGAAGATTTTTACCAGAGCAAATACAAATCGTATAAACAAACAGAAACGTTATCGGCATATGCATCTACTTTATCTTTGATACTAGCATTGCTCGGTTTATACGCACTGTCGATGTTCATGGTGCAGAAACGAACTAAAGAGGTTGGCATTAGAAAGGTAAGCGGTGCAAGCCGACTTCAGATCATCCAGCTTTTGCTTACTACCTATACCCGACAAGTTATCATCGCATTTATTATTGCGACTCCAGCTGCATACTTCGTTTTAGATAAATGGTTGAATAATTTTGCGTATAGAATTGATCTAACTCCATTCCCATTTATTATCTCTGGTCTGTTGGCTCTGGTTGTTGCATCGATTACTGTAGCAGGGCAAACATGGAAGGCTGCTGGGAAAAACCCAGTTGATTCATTACGGAATGAGTAATTTGTAAGATATTCTTGTTTTATATTGATTATTAGAATGAGGAATTGTTTTTTTTTAGATTAGCAAAAACAGATTCCCCATGATTTTGGGGAATTTGTTTTACATTTCTTGTTTTTATGATTTCACTAAAACATAGATAACCCACGGTGCAATTCTTTTTTCTGATAA
>JAYTVX010000346.1:0-2122 GCA_043743775.1 Bacteroidales bacterium
ATTGACAATGGCAACTTTCGTGAGGACCTTTATCACCGTTTAAGTGTGATATTAATTCATGTACCCGCATTAAATGATCGTGTTGATGATATACCATTGCTTGCAAATCATTTCTGTACGCTTATCTGTGATGAATATGGAATGCCTATTAAAACAGTTACAGCCGAAGCTATGCAAGAATTGCAAAATATAACATGGACGGGTAATATCCGGGAATTTAGAAATGTTTTGGAAAGATTAATTATTTTGTGTGACAAAGAAATAACTGCCGTAGATGTACAACTTTTTGCTCAACCTATTTCCAAGCAATAAAGACTTAATTTATTTGATTAAACTTGTTTTTTATTATTTTTGTGTTTTATAAATAACAACAAATTAAACTATCGTATAATGATTTCTTATAAAGAATTAGGCCTTGTTAATTCAAAGGTTATGTTTCAGAATGCATTTAAAGGAGGTTATGCCGTTCCCGCATTCAATTTCAACAATATGGAACAAATGCAGGCTATCATTCAGGCTTGTGTTGAAACAAAATCTCCAGTAATTTTACAAGTATCAAGCGGTGCACGTAAATATGCAAACCAGACATTATTACGTTATATGGCTCAGGGAGCGGTTGAATACGCAAAAGAATTAGGCTTTAATGTACCTATCGTTCTTCATCTTGATCATGGAGATACCTTGGAGCTCATCAAATCATGTGTTGATTACGGTTTTTCATCAGTAATGATAGATGGTTCACATCACGCTTATGATAAGAATGTAGAATTAACCCGTGCCGTTGTAGAATATGCTCATAAATATGACGTAACTGTAGAAGGTGAATTAGGTGTTTTAGCTGGTGTTGAAGATGAAGTAAGTTCAGATCACCACACCTACACACGTCCTGAAGAAGTTGAAGATTTTGTAAAGAAAACAGGTGTTGATTCACTTGCTATTTCTATCGGAACATCACATGGTGCTAACAAATTTACACCATCACAATGTACACGTAATGCTGAAGGCATCTTAATACCACCTCCACTACGTTTTGACATCTTAAAAGAAATTGAAAAACGTATTCCTGGTTTCCCAATCGTGTTACACGGTGCTTCATCAGTACCACAGGATCAGATTGCACTTATCAACAAATATGGTGGTAAGATGATTGATGCAGTAGGTATTCCAGAATCACAATTACGTGAAGCTGCTGCTTCAGCAGTATGTAAAATAAATATTGACAGTGATGGTCGTATTGCTATGACTGCCGCTATCCGTGACGTATTTGCCAACAAACCAGCCGAATTCGATCCACGTAAATATTTAGGACCAGCTCGCGATGCTTTAAAAGATCTTTACAAGCACAAAATAGAAAATGTATTAGGAAGCGCAAACAGAGGATAATTTAGGCGCACAAAGAGATTATAACCAATAGATCTCGGAAAATAAGGGATAATCCAACCCTATAGAAAAAAGGCTGTGTTTACAAATTACACAGCCTTTTTTGTTTTATAAATGGGAATATATATTGAGGTTACGAAAAGCCCAACTAAAGTCCTAGCTTTGTAATAAAAAAAACGATTCAAATCAATCAAATCTTTTGTCACTTACTACCAGCTATTGGTCAAATAAATTATTAAGTTTATGGAATAACAACTAAGCAAAGGAGATATAGTAACCGTGCTGGAAGAGAAAGGAGACTGGTTAAAAGTTTATTACGGAACAGATAAGCCGGGTTGGGTAAAGAAAGAAAATACCAAATGAGAAAAGTCAAGCGAGACTAATCCCACGGGTTAAGCAGCTTTAAACTATTAATGTTTTTAAAGTCAGCAGTATTGCGTGTAACCAAAGTAAGTTCGTAAACTATTGCCGTAGCAGCAATAATGGCATCGGGCAAATCTATTCTTTTGGATTTTCTTATAGCTATGGTTTTGTTTACAATATCATTGTTAATGTCTAAAACAGCGGAGCCATCAATAAAGGTTTCCATTGCATTCTGTTCCGGAATAAATCTAAAATTAAAACCCAGCGTTTCCATTTTAGTAACGACAGAAACAATAGGTTCTTCATCTACAATGGTGTTAAGCAACTGCATGCCCGCCAAAGGCAATGAAGTGTCAAGGTAATTAATTACCACATTTGT
>JAYTVX010000347.1:0-4372 GCA_043743775.1 Bacteroidales bacterium
AAAATTCATTGCAAATCCATGAACCTCCTCCTCGGTTATCTTAAGCTCGTTCTCCACTGCAACCTTGTCCCGAATAAGCTGCCATTGAAGATCCTTCTCAAACATTGGGAATTCAGACTCAATCTGCTCGTGGGTATGCTTACCCTCATTAACGGTAACCAGCCAGCGGACAAGGAACTCTTTTGGTAGATCAATATTGAACTTTTCAATCAGTTTCGCCTTTAAATCGATAAGGAATCGGTAATCGCTTTCGTGTACAAGATTACTACTAATCTCCTCATCCATCTTAGCGTTGAATTCAGCCTCAGAGTTTACAACCCCTTCACCGAATTCCTTATTGAAAAATTCTTGGTTCAATTCAGCTTTTTCAAAGGTCATCGTTTCTGCTACAGTGACTTGGAACATTGGTTCAACATCAACCAATTTATCCTTTGCAACATGAAGCAGAGCAGCTCTGTCGGTAACATTTGGGAAAGCCTTTGGAGTATTAATTGTAATTACATCACCAGTTTTAAGCCCGATAAGTTTCTTTTTTTCCTCTTCATCAGCAACCAAGGCGATTGAGATTGATGCACTCTCAACATAAATACCACCATCCTTGGGGGATTCATCAGCATTAAGCTCATTAAGGGTAGCTTTAATTAAATCATTCTCAGCAGTAACCTCAACAGGCTTATAGCTTCCATTCCTACGACGATGGCTATCGGAATAGATCTCACGGAGCTTATCGTCAACCTTAATGGAGTAATATGGGACTTTATCTTTTTTGCTTAACTTAAGTTCAAATTCAGGAACTAAACCCAGATCAAAAGCAAACTCAAAATCTTCCTGAGTTTCCCAATCGATGGGTTTTTGTTGCTTACTTGGGAGTGGTTCGCCAAGAATATTGAGCTTTTGTTCAACCAGGTATTTAGAAAGTGATTCTGAAATTAGCTTGTTAACCTCTTCCACAACAATTGGCTTACGGTACATCTTATTGATAAGTGATGCTGGAGCATGACCTGGTCTAAAACCTTTGATTGCCGCTTTTTTACGGTAATCCTTTAATGATTCTTCTACCTTAGGATCATAGTCTGCCTTATCAATCTTTAGCTTGAGCACTGCATTTAGCGCATCAACGTCTTCCTTTAAAATATTCATTCTGATAATATTAGATTACAATACAAAAAAAACAAAAGATTTATCGCTAATATGTAATTTGATACTCATACCACCCAAGAATAAGGGGTTATATCATTATAAACTACAGTTTTATATTCCTTTTTAAGGCTGACAAAGGTAGAAAAAGGAGCTCGAAGAAACAAACGATAAAAATAAATGATTTTATCACAATCAATATAATTAACACATATTGCTGATTACTTGATTCGTAACTCAATGTAAATACAGGAGAAAAGGATTCTATTGTTCCCTAAATACGTAGAAAATATTTTTCTATTCAGGTTTAGCCAGCTCCATTTTCGTACTATTGCGCGAAAGAGCTTGGCTAATTTTTTCTTCAGGAGTAATAATATTATAATCGCCCCAGAAAGTTTCATCAAAAGTGAATTTGGTATCTAGAAATACGGTATTGGTCTTTAGTATTTCCTCTTTATCGAATCGTTGAACATTTAGGGTATCAATTTGACAACTAACCATCTCTAAAAAAACATGAAAATCACTGGAGAAGAGATGATATTTTTTCTTGTAGTCTATTTTTAAGTCACCACGAATATGATTGATATAATATTTTCCATTCCAAAGATTGTAGGTTACCGAATAGCTTACCATTTCGGGGGCTACATTATACTTTCTACTTTTCTTGTTTATAAATAGATTATTAGCCTCCTTAATGTATTTTGGATTAACCTCAAAATCAGCACTTACAATAGCATAGTTTTCCATGTCAATATAGAGAGTCCCCTTATAAAGAGGTTCAATTTCAGTCTCTTTTTGTTCAAATGCTATGGCGTATGTATTACGAGAGTTAATCGATACAATATCAATCTTAGAGTAGTTATAGCTATCGATATATTCAGGATCAATAAAATCAGGTATGTTTTTAATGAGATCGAGGCCTAAGCAACTTCTTAGTCCAGCTTTAATCTTCAATATCAAAGTATCTTTTTGGTCGATATTTATTACTTTTCGAGACTTAAAAAGCTTAATCTGATCGGATTCAAAACTTCTTGCAGAAGGTGATTTATAAATTTTAATAACAGCCTCGGAGTAGTTTAAGTATTTTTTATCCTTTAATACACCTTCACGGTAAAAACTGGTAATGTAAACGGGCTCACTGGCATAGTTTGCAAATCGATTTTGATAAACCTTCCTAATCACCTCCTTTGGATCAACATTACGGATAATAACCTCTTGAATTGAGATAAATTCCGTTTCGAGGAAGATATCTACTTTCTGATTGATTAAAAGTTTAATGGGTAACTTCTGAATTTTATACCCAAGGTGTGAAATTGTAATGGTTGAACCAACGAAGGATGAAGGTAGTTTTAGGATAAAAATACCATCCGAATTGCTCACCGTTCCAATATTATTCTCCACAATCCCAATGGTGACATAGGGTAATGGTTTTTTAGTTTGCTTATCAAACAGCTGTCCTTTAAGGGTAATAACCTTTACTGAATCGACTCTCGTCGATTGTTTTTCAACCTGTTGAATCTCTCGCTTATAAATCAAGATATGCTTCTCGATCACCTTATAATCAAGAGTTTTATCTTCAAGTATATCATCAAGGATTTGTTTTAGTGGTTTGCCTTCTGATGAAATCAGAACCTTCTTATCGCTATCCACTAACTTACTATCATAGATAAAGAAATAACCTGACAATTCAGTTATTTGATTCAGAACCTCATAAAGAGTGACCTTTTGATTGGTAAGTGAAATTTTTTGATCAAGGATTGATTCTTGGGCAAAAACGTTAGTGTTGGAGCCAATTAATACCAAAAAGAGCAGAAACACCAAGAATTTTCGGTAATATTCTGCTCCAATTCGAATTAAATTAGAAACTATTAACGTTCTATTTTTCAATAGGTTTGATAATAATTGTAGAGTCGGTTTGAGTTTCTTTACTTAAGTTTAAAGATAAGCAAATAAGCTCTGTAATATAACTAAGAGAATTATTATAAAATGTTGCAGTTAATCTTCTATTGTCAAGATCCTGACCTACCAACTTAATATTCGCTTTATAGTTTTTATTGATCACACTAACAATATTGCTTAACGATTCATCTTTGAACCGCATGCGCTTGGTTTTCCATGCAAAGTAAGCTGAATTATCATTCATGATCTTTACAAGATGGTTATCGGTTGCTGAAATCTTTTCACCAGGTAATACCAGCTGGGTTTGAGATGGATCGCTTTTTAGCGTTACTCGTACTTTTCCTCTCTCAACTGCAAGTTCAAAAGTTTTCCCGATTTCGGATTTAACGTTAAAAGCTGTGCCTAATACTTCTACAATAACCTGATCGGTTTCAATTCGGAATGGTTTTTTAGGGTTTGGAGTAATATCAAAAAAAGCTTCCCCTTTTAAGTTAACTTTTCGCTCCTCTGAGCTAAACTGCTCAGGGTATGAAAAGGTTGTGTTATTTGCTAAATAAACTACTGAACCATCCATTAACGTTTGAATCAAGGTATTTGAATCGCTCCCGGTTTGTAAACTTATCAAGTTCTTGTTTTCCCTGAATATTGAGTAGAACGATAGGCTAGCAATTGTCATCACAACAATGATTGAAGCGGCCCATTTAGCCCAAATGGGTACAATTCGATGCTCAACAAATCTATTTTCTGGAATAAGTTGATCGGAGCCTAAACGATTAACTAGGGTTTGCCATCCTTTATTTGCATCAATATCCCTATTACTATTAAAACTCCCAATTTGCTCCCACTGCTTCTTCATCTCTTCAATTATATTTTTGTTTTCGGGAAAGATCTCAATTTGCTTCTCAAACTGAGAAATCTCTTCATTGCTCATCTCTCCTGCAAGATATTTTGCAATGATTTCGAAATCTTTAGTATTATGTATATTTAGTTTCATGGCTTTCTTCTTTAAGTATGAATCCTTTAAAATGCTAATTCTTCATACTGCTTAAGGTTTTTGCGAAAAAGTTGAAGTGCTTTACCCATATTGGCCTCAACTGTTTTTACTGAAATTGAAAGTTTTTCAGCAATCTCGTTGTATTTCAATCCCTCGAATCGGCTTAACTTAAAAATTTGACTACATCTCTCAGGCAATTCATTAAGGGTAGCTTCAATTATCTCGTTCAGCTCTTTCACTTCTAGTTCATTTGTTTCAAAACCCGCATCTGAGCTATTCGTATCAATAAAGTTTTGCTCATACTTTTTAACAACCTTAATATGCTCAAGATACTTCAAAGAG